>JAQCNG010000325.1 GCA_028275145.1 Halovenus sp.
CGGACCTCGTAGGCCATCCGCTCCTGTGACTCCGAGAGCAGCAGTTCGAACGCGTTCATGCCGGGTTCGCGCTGGTGGAGCGCGTCGAGTTCGATGCGTGCGCCGAGTCCCCCCTTCGCGACGAGTTCGCTGGTCGCGCCGCCGAGTCCTGCCGCCCCGAGGTCACGTGCCGACTCGACGAGTCCCTCGTCGAGCAACTGCTCGTTTGCCTCCACGAGCAGTTTCTCCGTGTAGGGGTCGCCCACCTGGACTGCCGGGCGGTCCTCGGTCACGGCGTCCGCCGAGAGGTCCTCGCTCGCGAAGGACGCGCCACCGAGTCCGTCCCGGCCCGTTCCGTTGCCGACGATGACGAGTTTGTTGCCCGCCGCCTGTGCCTCCGCGGTGACCATCCGCTCGGGGTCGACCAGTCCGAGACACGCCACGTTGACCAGCGGGTTCCCCTCGTACCCCTCGTGGAAGGCAACAGAACCAGCCACCGTCGGCACGCCGATGCAGTTGCCGTAGTGGCTGATCCCCTCCACGACACCTTCGAACAGGTACTGTGAGTGCTCGGCGTCGAACGGGCCGAAGTACAGCGAGTCGGCGAGCGCAATCGGGTACGCGCCCATCGAGAGCGTGTCCCGGACGATGCCGCCGACGCCCGTCGCCGCGCCGTCGAACGGGTCGACGTACGACGGGTGGTTGTGACTCTCGATGCCCATCGTGAGGGAGAGTTCTCCGCCCGGAAGCGCAACAACGGCGGCGTCGTCGCCGGGGCCGACGACGACCTGTTCGCCCCCGGAGTCGAACGCGGAGAGCAACGGCCGCGAGGAACGGTACGCACAGTGCTCGCTCCAGAGGTTCTCGAACAGCGCGGCCTCCGCTGCCGTCGGCTCACGCCCCAGATGGTCGACAACGAGTTCGCGGTCGGACTCGGCAAGCGCCATTAGAGGTCTGTTGCGCGAGGCCGGCTAAATCCCTGCTGGTTTCGGGGTGTGTCGGGGCTGGCCGACGAGAGACAGCACACTCTCTGACTGTCACCGGACACACCGTCACGGCGAGAGCCGGGACCTCACAGCGAGGAGTCCTCGAAACTGCTGCCGATGCGGTAGGGCGATTCCTCCTGCTCGCCGCCGTCGAGTTCGTCGAGGTCGACGTGGTCCTCCTGGTCGTACTTGTCGAGTTCTTGCCGGAGTTGGGTAACGTACTGCTTGTGTTCCTGAAGTTGCGCGCGGAGGTGTTCGGCCTCCAGTTCGAGGCGCTCGTGTTCGCGGATGAAACTCTTCGGCACCTCGGTCTTCGGTGGGAAGCTCTCTGTTCCGGGCTCCTGACCTGTCGACTCGTTTATTTCGTGCTCGGGGACAACCTCGACCTGACCGTCGTGGGCGACCAGCATATCGACGTAATCACGGAAGACAGCAGACAGGGAGATGTCGCGCTCCTCCGCGATGCCACGCAGGGTCTCGAACTTCTCCTGGCTCACCCGAAAGGAGATTGTCTTGTTCTTGTTTCCCATGCTAACGCGACACTCACCGCTACTCGCACTTAACTGTTTGTCAGACACCACACCGTTGACAACCGAACCCCACTCGACAGGGGCTCACGACCGTCCGGGACAGAGGGTCGGTCACGTCGGAAGTTCGGGAGTTTCGGCCGACGACCGGGTGTCACACCGCTCACAGCAGTTCCCGGTAGATGTCGAGATACTGTTCGGTGACGGCGTCGTGGTCGTGGGACTGCCAGCTCGGTTCGCGGGTCATCTGGTCGAGGTCACCGGCCTCGGTGATGGCGTCGGCCACCTCCTGTGGACTGGTGACCCGGAAGCTCCGGGGGTAGCTCTCCACGAGCTCTGTCGCGCTGGAGTCGGTCTGGTACTCGACGATGCCGACACAGCCACACGCGAGCGCCCACAGCAGTTCCGTGGCGAACAGCTCCCGTGTGGCGGTCTGGACGAACACGTGCGCTCCCCGGTAGGCCGCGATGCGCTGCTCGCGGTCACAGGAGCTAAGAAAGCTGACACGGTCGGCGATCTGCAGTTCGTCGGCCATCTGCTCGTACTCCCGGCGTCGCGGGCCGTCGCCGAGGACAGTCGCGTGCCAGCCACGGTCGCGCAACTCGGCCAGCGCGAGCAGGAACTGGTCGAGGTTGGCCGTCTCGTCGAGTGGGTGGGCGTACACGAGGTCGACGTCGGGGTCCGGTTCGACCGTCTCGATGCGGTCGAAGTCGATGCTCTCGGGGACGACCTGGGTCCGGTTGCTGTCCGCGCCGCGCTCGCAGGCGCGGGTCCAGACGACCTGCGAGGGGACGAGCAGTCGGTCGGGCCTGCGTGTGGTCGACCCGGAGAACGCCTCGCCGGTGGTATCGTCGCCGTACCACTCGGTGACCAGCGGGGCGCGAGCGAGACGGGCCCCCCAGTCTGCGGCCCCGAGGTGTGGGGGGGAGGGACGCGCGTGGACGATGTCCGGGCGGAAGCCGGCCAGAGCAAGCGGCAGACCGACCCGGAACGAGCGTCTGCCACCGACGCTCACGCGGCGGTACTCCAGTCCGTCCTCCTCGAACGACTGGACCACGTCACCACCCCACCACTGGTCACAGAACAGTGTCACGTCGTGGCCCCGCTCCAGAAGCAACCGGGCGACGCGCTCGAAGCGGCGGGCACCGGCAGTGTCGTCGTGGTGTGTGGTCCGAAACGACACGAACGCCACGCGCATACTCTCGGGACGATGCCGCGGGGCAAAAATCCACCCATCCGCGGCCGAACCGCCGGGGCTGGCACCCGGGTACGGAGGCCGGGTTCGCCGTAGCCGTTTTACCAGTTCGCTCCTAACGAACGCGCAGTGAGTGACCGAACGGCCGCACTCGACGACGTTGTCTTCGGCGTCGACGTCCAGAGCGGCGACGTCCGCGGTGATGCCCCATCGTATGCCCTCGTGGTTCTGGACGGGGACGAGGTGGAGCGCGATGTCGTCAGTTACCGGAAACTCCGTCGACGCATCGAGAACGACCGGCCAGCGCTCGTGGCGACGGACAACATGTACGAACTGGCCGAGGACAAGGACGCACTCGTGCGGTTTCTGGACTGGCTCCCGGCGGGGACACGGCTGGTCCAGGTAACCGGCGCGAACCAGCCCGAACCGCTCTCCCGGGTCGCCTCGCGCCACGGCGTCCCGTACGGCAAAGACCCGATGAAAGAGGCCGAGGCCTCCGCCCGACTCGCCGCCGGGAACGTCGGCCAGGAGGTGACGGCCTTTACCGACACGACCGAACTGAAAGTCTCGCGTGGCCGCACAACCGGCGGGGGTGGCTGGAGCGAGGACCGACTCACCCGGCGCATCCACGGCTCGGTCAGACGGCGGGCCCGCGAGGTGGAGTCGGCACTCGACGACGCGGGGCTGAGCTACGAGCGTGACGCGACCGAGAAGTACGGCGGCCTCTCGAACGCCGTGTTCACAATCGAGGGCCGGCCGGAGGATATCCCCGTCTCCGGGGAGCGCTCGGGTGACGTCCGGGTCGAACTCGAACGGGTCCGCAGAGACGGCATCGAGTTCCGGCCACTGGCCAAGCGCCGGGACCGCGTTCTCGTCGGTATCGACCCGGGGACGACGACGGCGGTGGCGATTGTGGGCCTCGACGGCGAGGTGCTCGACGTGCTCAGCACGCGCACGGCCGACACCGCGGCCGTCGTCGAGTGGATAATCGAGCGGGGCCGGCCGATTCTCGTCGCCGCCGACGTGACACCGATGCCCGAAACCGTCGAGAAGATACGCCGGAGTTTCGACGCCGCCCCGTGGGTGCCGGACCGTGACCTCCCCGTGGACGTCAAGAAACACCGGACCCGCGAGACTGGCTGGGACAACGACCACGAGCGCGACGCCATCGCGGCCGCGCTGGGGGCCTACGACAGCCACGCCGACCAGTTCGAGCGCATCGCGGCGAAGGTGCCACCCCGCCAGGACCTCGGGGCCGTCGTCGAGCGGGTGGTCGCCGACGAGGAGTCCGTCGAGGCGGTGCTCACCGACCTC
>JAQCNG010000327.1 GCA_028275145.1 Halovenus sp.
GCGCGGGGCTCTGGCGTTCCTCGCTCGCCGGCTCTATCGGTTTCCTCGCGTTCGGGTGCCCCCAACGAGCACCCTGCGAGTCCTCCGGCGAGCCCGGTCCCGAGGGCGGCGATGAGGCGGCGGCGGGAGACCTCCTCGTCCATGTCCAACGTAGGGGTTTGCGCCGGTTAAATGACAGGTGCCTGTGGGCGGTCACCGGGGAGCCGCCCTCTTCACCCGCTCGCCAGCGTCGAGAGGAGATACTTGCGCGCGACCAGTAACACGAGCAGCGGCGGTACCAGGACGAGGACCCCGGCGGCCATCACGAGATTCCACTCGATCAGCCCCTCTGAGCCGACGCCTTGGATGTACCGAAGACCGACCTGTGCGACCTGATTGGCCCGCTCGACGATGACAACTAGCGGCCAGAGATACGCGTTCCAGGTGGCGATGAACATGACCGCCGAGACACCGGCGATCATCCCCTTCGACATCGGGATCAGCACGTACACGAGAAATCGCAGCGGACCGACCCCGTCTAGCCTGGCAGTCTCGACGACAGCCGCCGGCACCGACCGGAATCGCTGACGGAACAGGAAGACGGCGGTGGCGCTGGCGATGAACGGCGAGGTGAGCCCGGCAAAGGTGTTCAGCCAGCCGATCTCCGCCATCAGCTGGTACAGCGGGACGATCCGAACCGGTAACGGCATCAGCAGGGTGAACAGGATGACGTAAAAGACGAGATTCTGGTAGGGAAACCGGTAGTAGACGAGTGCGGTCGCGGCCAGCAGGGACACGGAGAGTTTGCCGACGATAACGACAGTCGTCATCACCAGCGAGTTAGTCATGAACTGCAGGAAGTTGTACTCGAAGAGGACGGTCGTGTAGTTCTCGACGAGCTGTGTCCCCGGCAGGATGTTCGTGATCTGGTACACCTGCGTCGTCGACTGTGTGCTGAATATCGCCGCGAGGACGACCGGTGCTAGTATGACGACGAGCGTGAGCCACAGGCTACCGTGAACGACGAGCCCGTCACGGCTCGGGAGCGACGGGAGCACCCCACGGAGGCGGGTCCCGAGGCGTTCGGGTGGGACCGACATCAGGCACCCCCGTAGTATGCGTAGCGGTCAGTCACTCTCAGTTGGACGTACATCAGCACCGCGACAAAGCCAAACAGGAGCACAGACTGGGCGGCCGCGTAGCCAAACCGCGAGTTGGTGAAGGCGTCCTCGTAGAGGTTGAACATCAGGACGTTCGTGGCGTTGCTCGGGCCGCCACCGGTCATCAGGTCGATAAGCGCGAAGCCGCCGAAGAACGCACCGATCGTCTGGAGCACGACCAGAAAGACCAGCACCGGCGAGATGAGGGGGACGTAGACCCGGAACAGACGCCCGAGACGGCTGACACCGTCGAGTTCGGCCGCCTCCGTGACCGAATCGGGGAGCTGACTGAGTGCCGCAGTCATGAAGATGATACTGTAGCCCAGCCCCTGCCAGACGGCTGCGAGGATGACCGCCGCGAGCGCGAGTGTTCCGTCAGTGTTCCAGTTGAACTCGAAGCCAACGGCGGCTTCGAGTGCGTACGTCAGCACCCCGAGTTGGGGGTTGATGATGAAATCGAGGACCACCCCCGCGACCGCCAGTGGCATCGCGTACGGCCAGATAAGCCCGATCAGATAGAAGTCGGACAGGCTGTCCGCCTCGTGCACGAGAAAGGAGACCAGTAGCGACAGTAGCAGCGAGACGGTCACTGTCACCACGGTGAAGATGACGGTGACGACCAGGCTGTTACGGTAGGTCTCGGACTCGAGCAGCCGGGCATAGTGCTCGAGGCCGACCCACTGCTGGTTGCCTAGCACACGGATCCGGTAGAAGCTGAGCTGGACGGTCTCGAGAAACGGGTAGTAGAGAAAGACCGTAATCAGCGCGAGTGTCGGCAACAGCAGCAGCGCTGCTTGCCACTTACTCGTGAACACCTGGAGCCGTCCGTTAGCGCCGGACATCTATCTCGGGTCGGCGCTGCTCGCCCGCTCGAGCACCTCGTCGATGTTCGACTTTGTCGAGGAGAGCACCTCGTCGACCGAACTCCCGCCGTACATTCGGTCGAGGCCGTTGACGATCTCCGACCGGAGTTCACCGTGGTCGTAGGTGAACGCGCCGGCCGTGGCCGTCGTCTCGGCTCGACCGGTGAACTGCTCGTAGGCACGACGGAACTGTGGTGACTCCTCGTAGAAGCCCTGTTCCTCGGCGATCTCGACGGCGTCCGGGCGGGCGGGGTAGTAGCCCGTCGACATGTGCCACTGGGCCTGCTGTTCGGGCTGGGCCATCCACAGCATGAACTCCGCGGCGGCCTCAAGTTCCGCCCCTTCGATACCAGTCGGGACAAACAGCGCGCCGCCGCCGATTATCTTCCCGTCCCGGCTGTCGGTGCTGTAGGAGGGGACCTGCCCGACACCGGTCTTGAAGCCGGCCTCGGCGGCGCCGTCGGAGAGGGCCGCGAGCGCCGCCGACGAGTCCAGTTGCACGGCGGCCTGCTGGTTCAGGAAGGACTGACGCGCGTCACTCCACTCCTGGGTGAGCTGGTAGTACTCCTGGTCGTACATCTCCTTGTTCCACTCGTAGACCCGCCGGGCTGCCTGGGAGTCGAAGTAGGACTCCGTCGCCGGAGCCGAGCGGCCGTTGTCGTTGTTGATGACGTTCTGGCCGAGTAGCGAGAAGTAGGTCTCGTAGAACCACCCGATCTCGGGCCAGGTGACGCCGTACTCGAGGTCGGTTTCGGAGACCACCGCCTCCGAGGCCTGCATCCAGTCGTCCATGGTAGCCAGCTCCACGTCGTCGGGGTGGGCGGCCAGCCCGGCCTCCTCGAATGCCGTCCGGTTGTAGCTGCAGGCGACCGAGGAGACGCCGAAGGGGAGCCCCAGGAGTGTGTCGTCGACGACGTAGTAGCCGCTGACCGCGTCGACGAAGCTACTCCGGTCGACCTCAGTACCAACGAGGTCCTCCGCGGGGATGACGACGTCCTCTGCCCACGCCGGGAGCGTGCTGACCGCGTTCAGGTGGACGATATCCGGCGGGTCACCCGCGGTCTGTGCCTGCTGTGTCTGATTCCACACCTCGGTGTAGTCACCCTCCGCGGACACCGAGACGGTGATGTTGTCGCTCTGGTTGTTGAACTCGTCCGCGATCCCCTGGACGAGGTCCTCGGCACCGATGGCGAGCCAGAAGTCGATCTCGACTTCCTCGCTTGCCTCACCGTTTCCGAGGGTTCCTACGTCGAGGTCCGCTGCCCCATCGGCGTCACCGCCGCCACCGAGCGCGGAACACCCGGCTAACACACCCAGTCCAGCCGTCGCTACGACACCTGTCGACTTGAGAAACCGACGCCGCGAACCGTTTGTTTCCATTCCAAGTTGGACCGACGGCCACTACGGGTAAACACTTAATATGAGTGGTACGTTCGGCACTGATCTAAACCGAGCCGGCTGTTCGCTATACTTCGGTACGTAGCCGACAGGTCGTCACGTACGGCTATATAGATGTACGGCCGATGGCGGGGGGTGGCCGGAGGGCCGACGACAGACGACACTGAGGACCGGTGACCGATGACTTCGGCGCGACACGTCGAACCGCGGCGGAGTGAACGAGGCGTGGTCAGTGCTCGACCGGGTCCGGGCGCGGTGCGTCGGTGCCGGCTGTGCCGGAGTGGTAGACCGCCTCGCCGGTCTCCGGGTCGAACAGATGGAGCCGAGCGGGGTCGGCAACAACGGGGATGGTGTCGCCGGCATCGACCTCACGGCGGGCGTTCGTGCGGACCCGAAGCGTCGTGTCACCGTCGGTAGCGTGGAGCACCAACGAGTCGCCGAGTGTCTCGCTGAGCGTGACCTCAACCTCGAACGGGTCCGAGTGGCTCTGTCCGCCGGCCTCGTCGGCGAGATAGAGGTCCTCGGGCCGGAGACCAACGGTGAACGTCTCCCGGTCGCCACCGGGAACCGGGTCGGGGACGACGGTGCCGAACCTGCCGTTTCGAACTCGCACCCCGTCGTTGGTCCGGACGACAGTCCCACGAAAGAGGTTCATCTGTGGCGACCCGATGAACTCCGCGACGAAGCGACTCGCGGGGTAGTCGTACAGCTGCTGGGGTGTGTCGACCTGCTCGATATCGCCGTCGTTCATCACCGCAACCCGGTCACCGAGCGTCATCGCCTCGGTCTGGTCGTGGGTGACGTAGAGGGTCGTCGCGTCGATGTCCTCGTGGAGGTGGGTCAACTCGGCGCGCATCTCGTCGCGGAGCTTCGCGTCCAGGTTCGAGAGCGGTTCGTCGAGCAGGAACACCGCTGGTTCGCGCAGGAGTGCCCGTCCCATCGCGACACGCTGTTTCTCCCCGCCGGAGAGTTCCCCCGGCTTCCGGCTGAGGAGGTCACCGATCCCCAGCGTCTCGGCGACGTCCTCGACCATTCTGTCGACCTCCTCGTCGCTGAACGACCCGTGTGAGCCGAGCCCGAAGGTCATGTTTCGCCGGGCCGACATGTGTGGGTACAGCGCGTAGTCCTGGAACACCATGGCGACCCCACGGTTCTTCGGCTCGACGTCGTTGACCAGTCGGTCGTCGATACGGAGGTCACCGTCAGTCTGTGTCTCTAAGCCCGCGACAGTCCGGAGGAGCGTGCTCTTGCCACACCCGCTCGGCCCTACGAGTACCAGAAACTCCCCGTCGGCGACCGAGAGCGTCACCCCGTCGACGGCGACAGTTTCGTCGAACTCCTTTCGGAGTTCGTCGAGTGTTATCGCGGCCATCCGGCACCCCCCGTCGTTGAGACACGCCCTCGAGTTACTCCGGTCCATCGCCCCGACGTGTGCTGTCGTGTTGCAGCCATTCGTCCGGAGTCTCCGGCTCCAGGCATTAGGCAACTGGTAATTTGTCTCTACTCGTCTACATATGCCTATGGAGCGGTTTGGAGGGGACCCGTCACTCGGTATTGCTCACTACTGCTATCGAGTCTACGGCGGTGAGCGGGGCCGAACGCGTCGCTCTGTCGGTTTCGAGGGGAACGCTCTTGTTCGTCCGGTAGTGTTGGCGCACATGGAGATTGTTGCACACCGCGGGTACGGCGGGGCGTTTCCGGAGAACACGCGCCAGGCGTTCGAACAGGCCGCGGAGACCGCGGACTGGGTCGAACTCGACGTCCGGCGCTGCCGGTCGGACGAACTCGTCGTCTTTCACGACGAGACGCTGGACCGGCT
>JAQCNG010000341.1 GCA_028275145.1 Halovenus sp.
GAGGTACAGAAGTACACCTTCGAGTGGTCGCCCATCACGTCCAGAATCTCGTGACTCCCCTCGACTGCGCTCATGTGGCCCTCCTTCAGTTCGTACCCCTCCTCCTGCATCCGCCGGAAGTTGCCCTGACTCATCTCGAACTCGTTTATATTGCAGAACTCGGCCGCCCCCTCGTCGAGAAACTCCAGAAACTCCTCCTCTGCGCGGATACCCGGAATCTCGAACGCCGGCGTGAGTCCTTCCTCGCGGGCGACGTGGAGAATCTCCTCCCACTCGGTGCCGTGGAGGTCACCCCACAGTTCGAACGGCGGGTGGAACCGTATCTCGTCGAGACCAGCCTCCGCGAGGCGTCGCATGTTCTCGCGGCCGCCGGTGATACCTGTGTAGAGGTGGGTGTGGTGGTCGGGGCCGAACTCGTCTTTCAGCAGGTCGATGTAGCGGCAGGTCCGTTCGAGCACCTCCTGTGGCTCACCGCCGGTTATCGACGAACCCAGCGCGTCCATCCGATGGGCCTCGTCGATGATGTCCTGGTCGCACTCGACCGCACGCTCGTTTGCGTAGACGTCGGTGACGTTCTTGCGGTTCTCGCCGAGCGGACAGTAGAAACAGTCGCGCTGGTCGCAGTACCCGTAGACGAAAAGCACCATCTTCCCGCCTTTTGCGCACTGTTCACAGCCCTCTGATATCATTCTATCTCTCCTAACAGGGGGGCTCTCAAAAACCGTGCGTTCTCGACTGGCGGTCACGCTCTGGGATGTCTGTGGGTCCCGCACGGTTCGAGGGTGAGAGACGCCCGGTCCGTGTCACCGCAGGTCGAGTTCGAACTGCTCGTGTTCCTTTGCGGGGTTGAGCACGACGCTGGTGTTCGATTGCTTTATTTCGGGTTTGGTGAGCAGTTCCTTTATGCTCGCGTTCATGTCGTCGGTATCGCGAAACTTGCCGATTGCGATGATGTCGTGATCGCCGGTGGTCTCGTAGACGCTCACCATCTGTCGGTGCTCTGTGAGTCGTTCGGTGACCTCGACGAGCGCGTGGCCCTCCACCTTCAACTGGAGGATGGCCGTGACGTCGTAGCCCAGCGCGCCGTAGTCGACGGTCGGCGTGTACCCCTCGATTATCCCCCCCTCCTCGAGGTCCGAGAGGTGATTCGAGACGGTTGTCACCGATACGTCGAGGTCCTCCGCGAGACTCCGCAGACTGGCGCGACCGTCCCCGAGTAACTGGTTCACCAGTTTCCGGTCGAGATTTTCGTACGTCATCAACCGTACAGACGACTGCCCCCCACAAGAATTTTACGAACATTCAGTTCTCTGTCGACGCGGCAATGATTGGGAACGATATAAGGGTTTTAGTACAAGCAGGCTAGTGAATCGAGTGTAGAACGATGACAAGCGCAAACCTACCTGCGGAGGCAGAGGACGTCCTCGATACCATCGAGGACGAGGGTGTCGACTTCCTACGGTTGCAGTTCACGGACATTCTGGGGACGCCGAAGAACGTCTCCATCCCGGCAGACCAGGCCGAGAAAGCGTTCACAGAGGGTATCTACTTCGATGGTTCCTCGATAAACGGGTTCGTACGGATTCAGGAGTCGGATATGCGTCTGGAGCCGGACCCGGACACGTTCGCCCTCCTGCCGTGGCGAAACAGCGAGAGCGTCACCAGCGGGCGACTTATCTGTGACGTCATCGACACGTCGACGGGTGAGCCGTTCGCCGGGGACCCGCGACGCGTGCTCAAGAACGCAATCGACCGCGCGGCGGAACTGGGCTACACGGTCAACGCCGGTCCCGAACCCGAGTTCTTCCTGTTCGAGGAGGACGAGGAGGGCCGCGCGACGACGACCACCCACGACTCTGGGGGGTACTTCGACCTCGCGCCAAAGGACCTCGCACAGGACGTGCGCGGGGACATCATCTACGGACTCGAGGAGATGGGGTTCGATGTCGAGGCCAGTCACCACGAGGTCGCCCGCGGACAACACGAGATCGATTTCAAGTACGACGACGCGCTCTCGACGGCCGACAACATCATCACCTTCCGGACGACCGTCCGTGCCATCGCTGCCAAGCACGGCCTGCACGCGACGTTCATGCCGAAGCCAATCGCCCATATAAACGGCTCGGGTATGCACACGCACCTCTCGCTTTTCACCGAGGACGGCGAGAACGCGTTCCACGACGGCAGCGACGAGTTCAGCCTCTCCGAGACGGCCTACGGCTTCCTTGCCGGTATCCTGGAGCACGCGCCCGCGCTCTCGGCGGTCACCAACCCGACGGTCAACAGTTACAAGCGACTGGTGCCGGGGTACGAGGCGCCAATCTACATCGCGTGGTCGGACGTCAACCGCTCGGCGCTCGTGCGCAAGCCCGCCGCGCGCGTCCCCGCGGCCTCGCGCATCGAGTTCCGCGTCCCCGACCCCTCGTGTAACCCCTACCTGGCGCTGGCGGCGATGATCCACGCCGGACTGGACGGCGTCGAGGGCGGCCTCGACTGTCCGGACCCCGTGCGCGAGAACATCTACGATTTCGACGACGCCAAGCGCGAGGAGTACGGCATCGAAACGCTGCCGGGGAACCTCGGCGAGGCGGTCGACGCGCTCGAATCCGACGAGGTGGTGTACAACGCGCTCGGACCCCACGTCTCCGAGAAGTTCGTCGAGGCGAAACGCCAGGAGTTCAACGAGTACATCGCCGAGGTGTCCGACTGGGAGCTCGACCGCTATCTCGAGAAGTTCTGAGCCCGCGCGTAGCCGGGTCGAACCACCAACCGAGGGAGCCACCTGGGGGTCGTCTCCACGATATCCATCGTCGGACGCGCGTGATGGAGTCCACCGGTCGGCAGTGGTTTTTTTATTAGCGAGGCACACAGTTGTAATCACACCCGGGAACACAACGT
Organism: Halovenus sp.; assembly: GCA_028275145.1. Classification (GTDB taxonomy): domain Archaea; phylum Halobacteriota; class Halobacteria; order Halobacteriales; family Haloarculaceae; genus Halovenus. The sequence continues at coordinate 2,899 of JAQCNG010000341.1, forward strand.
GAAAAACAAAGTCCTCAGGTTCGAGACGGAGACGGACCCGCCAGGGATCACAGTTCTGGATCAGGTCGAGCAACTGCAGTACCAGTTGTTCACACCGACAGCGGTGTCACCGGAGCCCGTTCCTGCGGAGGTGTTCCAGTTCCCCGCTGGGAGCGGTCTGCGGATGACGACCGGAGCGGTGAGCGTCCACAGCGGCATCGCGGTCATCGTCCGCGACAGCGACGGCGAGATGCTCACAGAGGTGGACCACCTCGAATCCGAGTCCCTCGGCGATGGACAGTACATTCTCGAGTTGTGTGCACAGATAAAAACGTATCTCGAGGTGTCCGGTCCGGTAGAGATACGCAGAGACATGCTGGAAACGCGCTGTGCGTTCGACAACCCGACCGAGGTGGAGGTCGGATTCCTCTCGCGGCACACCCAGCCGGCGGCAACGGTCACGACGACGACGGACCCGGTCGATATGATGGAGGCAATCAGCACGTTCGGGTCGACACTCAAGACCACTAGCCCCGAGCGGTCGTTCCCGTTGAACCGGGGCCACCCACCACAGCTCGAACTGGGTGACACACTCGACATCCCGGACGGTGTCGAACCACCCGACACGGGCCTCAGAATCGTAGTGCCACCCACCTACGAGACAATCTATCCGGTGGCATCGCTCGCGTACTATCTCGGCGCCAGGGTCGTGCCGGGTCAGACGCCGCGGCTACAGACCGACGATGGGTTCGAGTACACGTTCGACTATCCGGAGGGGTTCGAGACCGACGTAGAGCGCACGCTGAAACAGGTGTTCCTGCTGGACTGTGTTGCCAGAACCGAGGGCAAACACGAGATCGAGATGCACGAGCGGAACGTGTTAGACCAGCAACTGGACCTGGACTGGTCGACCCTGTACGACCAGCCGTTGACACAGCGGCTCGAATCGTATCTGTCGGTGCCGTACGGGCTACTCGAGGAGCAGATTCCGGAGTGGCGGCTGACGGTCCACGTCGAGCCGACGGGGGAGACTGCCCAGCAGTTGCCGTTCGTGGTGGACGACCTGGCGGTGGTCCGGACCGCGAACGGACCGACACCGGCGGTACAGTCGGCCGAAACGGCCGATGCACTGACTCGGAGCCCCCAGGTTCAGGTTGCCGACGACGTACTGACCCGTTCCGCGTCGAGCACAGGCGACACGCGGTCGACGACGGGGACAGTCGACGAGATGAGCTTCGTCGAACCGGAGCAAACCGACTCACTCGAGCAGGCCTGGATTGGCGACGACGTCCCAATCGGTGCGAGCAAACTCATCGTCGAGGCGTTTCAGAACCGCATGGACCGCGAGGTGACCGAGGGCGATATCTCGATTACCATCGTCGTCAACGACCAGCGCATGAGCGAGGAGGGCGATCTCGTCAACCAGGCCTACGGAAACCGGGAGAATCTTCCGTTCGACGTGACAGTTCGACAGGGGCTCACGACCGCCGAGTTGCGCGAGACACTCCGGGAGGACCGGAACTTCCTGCACTACATCGGACACATCGACGACGATGGGTTCGAGTGCGCTGACGGGCGTCTCGACGTTGCCACGCTCGAGGAGACGGGAATCGACGCGTTCCTCCTGAACGCCTGTAACTCCTACCACCAGGGACTGGCGCTCGTCCGGGCAGGCGCTATCGGTGGCATCGTCACGCTGGCCGAAATCATCAGCCACCGGGCAGTCGACATCGGTGAGACAATCGCCCGACTCCTGAACACCGGGTTCCCGCTCCGTGCGGCACTTGCCATCGCCCGGGAGGAGCACATCCTCGGCGGACAGTACATCGTCGTCGGTGACGGTGGGGTGAACGTGAGCCAGGCAAAGAGCCAGACGCCGAACCTGGTCGAGATTACCC
>JAQCNG010000344.1 GCA_028275145.1 Halovenus sp.
AGCTCTACGGGACAGTCTGTTTCGCCTCCGGCAGCCCGCGGGCCCAGGAGTTCTCCGGGATGGAGCGGACGTTCGTCGAGGTGCTCGCCCGCTGGCTCTCGTACGAACTCGAACAGCGGGCCTACCGCTCGCAACTGGAGGCGACAAACAACCAGCTAGAGGAGTTCGCGAGCATCGTCAGCCACGACCTGCGGAACCCGCTCGGGGTCGCCAGCCTCCGGCTCAACCTCGTGCGCGAGGAGTGCAACAGCGAACACCTCGACAGCATCGAACAGGCCCACGAGCGCATGGAGACACTCATCGAGGACATCCTGACACTCGCAAAGGAGGGTGCAGTCGTCGACGAACTCGCGGCGGTGGACCTGGCGACGCTCTGTGAGCGGTCCTGGACCAACGTCGATACGGGTGCAGCGACGGTGACAGTCGAGGCAGAGCGGCGGCTCCTGGCCGACGAGAGCCGGCTGGCACAGCTCGTCGAGAACCTCGTTCGCAACGCCGTCGAACACGGCGGGTCGAGCGTGACCGTCACCGTCGGCGACCTGGAGAACGGGTTCTACGTCGAGGACGACGGCGTCGGTATCCCCCCGGACCGTCGGTCACAGCTGTTCGAATCCGGCCACTCGACGAAGCAATCGGGAACCGGAATCGGGCTCAGAATCGTCCGGAAGGTCGTCGACGCCCACGACTGGGCGGTTACCGTGACCGACAGCGACACCGGCGGTGCTCGGTTCGAGATTACCGGTGTCGAGCGGCCCTGACCGGCAGTTGTCCGGACGGCCCCGCGAGCAGACACAGCACGGTCCCCGGGAGTCCGGACAGATTCGGTGCGTACACCGCTGTGCCCGGACGACTCGGATCTGCTCGCGCGTGTTCACCCGGAGACACCGGGTCCGCTACACATGGATTTTTATGATTCACGGCCGAACAGTGGGATGATGAGTACCAAAACGTACGACATCGTTGTCGTCGGCGGCGGAACCGCGGGCGCGTTCGCCGCGGCGACGGCGGCCCAGCAGGGACTCGATGTCGTGATGCTGGAGCGGAAAGACGAGGAGGATGCCGGCCACATCGCCTGTGGCGACGCGATAAAAGGAACGAGCACGTTTCCGGACGTCATCGACCTCGACTACCTCCGGGAGGAATCGTTCACGAACGAGAACATCAGCCGTGCGATGTTCCTGAACCCAGAGGGTGAGAACTACGACGTTCCCTTTGGCGACGGGGGCGGCGCTGTCGTCGACCGGAAACGCTACGGCGAGGTGTTGCTGGAGGAGGCAGACCGCGTCGGCGCCGATATCCAGTACAACACAGTTGTAAAGGATGTCATCCAGAACGGCCGTGTCCGCGGTGTGGAGGCGATTCGGCGTGGCAACCAGGTCACCTACGAGAGTGACGTGGTTATCGACGCGGCGGGGGCGCTGTCGCTGCTGCAGGACAAGGTCGACTTCGAGGGGACGAACTACGACACGAACGTGGATTACTCGCAGTTCTGCTCGGCCTACCGGGAGGTCATCGAGATACCCGACCCCATCGAGTACGACGACGCCATCGTGTTCAAACCGACAGAGGAACTGGGCTATCTGTGGTATTTCCCGCGCTCGGAGCGGGAAATAAACGCCGGACTGGGCTTCCAGATGAGCGAACCGCCGATGCCGCTGGTGGACGTGCTCAAGCGCGACCTCGACAGTCGCCCGGAGTTCGAGAACGCCCAGGTAAAGGACAAACTCGGCGCGGCACTGCCCACCCGCCGGCCCTACGACTCGGCGGTCGCGCCGGGGTTCATGTCGGTCGGCGACGCCGCCGGGCACGTCAATCCCACGACCGGCGGTGGGATTCCCGGGGCAGCAAAGGCCGGTCACTGGGCTGCCGACGTCGCCGCCGACGCCATCACCGCGGGCGAACCCACCGAGGCGGCGCTGTGGGCGTACAACCACCGCGTCCAGACCGACTTCGGCAAGCGTTTCGCGGCGATGGACCTCTACAACATCTTCGGGTCCGCCCACGAGGTCGACGAACTCACCAACATCGTCACCTCGCTCCCCGGACAGGCCATCCTCGACATCATGGGCAAGAAAGGTGAACTCACGCTGAGTCTGCCCGAGAAGATAAAGACGGTGGCTACCACCGCGATGAACACCCGCGGCCACTGGGACACCCTGTACGAGGCCTACCGAACAAACAAACTCGCGTCCAGAATAAAGAACCTCTACAACCGGTACCCCACCGGTCCCGACGAGTTCGCCGCCTGGCGCGACGAGCGCGACGCGCTCATGGACGAGGTGTACGAGGTCACCGGTGCGGACCCGAAGTACTGACTCAGGACACCTGGAGGACTGTTTTCTCGATATCGGCCGCGTAGGCCTCGGCGACTCCCTCGTCGACGTGGTCGGCGAGTTCCTCGGCGAGATGCTCGCGCAGGCGGTAGTCGTACCGGCCCCGGCCGACGTGACCGACAAACCCACGGGTGCGTAGCGTCCGGTTGCGTGCGTACGCCTGCGTCCGGTCGCCGTCGCCGCCGGCGGCGAAGTGCGCGTTCTGTGGCGACGCCGGCCCCTCCTTGCGGTAGAAAAGCAACATCCGGCGGGTCTGTGTCTCCAGTCCGCCGATCTGTGCTTTCAGTTCCCGGACGGCCAGTGGTTCCTCCTCGGGTAGACTCGTGGCCCCCTCGGCCGGACCGCCGGCACCCTCGTCGCCGGCGCGGTCGGCAGAGGCCACAGTCCCGTCCCGGTCCGCATCGACGGTTGCCGCACCCCCGTCCGCGGCGCGGGGGTCGCCCTCGCTCCCGGCCGACCCGTTGTCGACAATCTCGACGTCGGAGTACACCTCGAGTTCGAACTGCTCGCGCAGTGTCCGCCCGTCGGAGTCGTCACCGCCGGGGTCCGGGGCCGCGTCCAGTCGCGAGAGGATGCGGTCGGCGCTGAACGACCTCTCGCCGGTGTCGCCGGGCAGTTCGGCGTCGCCGGCCGGACCGTCCCCGCCGGCGGAGTCTGTCTCCCCGTTGGCCTCGTCGGAGACTGCGCCGGTGTCCGGTTCACCCCCGACCCCGCCGGAGACTGCGCTCGATTCGCCGTCGACAGCCTCCACTGTCGTCGCAACCTCCTCGCCGGTGGCATCCGCGGCAGTCTCGTCCGCGGCATCCGTGCTACCCTCGCCGGTGGCGTCCACGGCAGTCTCGTCGGTGGTGTCCGCGCTCTCGTCTGCTGTCCCCTCGCTCTCCCGCCAGCCACCGGGCCACTCGGCGACCGGTTCCCGGTCGTCGGTCGTCCGGGCACTGTCTGTCGGCACCGTCCCGCCCGGGTGGCCCGGTCGGTTACTCGGAGGACCTGTGTCGGCCGTCGAGTGCTCCGCTCCGACCGTCGGGTGACTGGTGAGCGCCGCGACGAACTGCTCGGCGAGGTCCTGCAGGTTGCGGGCGTCACGGAGTTCACGTTCGAGTTCCTCGATGCGGTTCTCGCGCTGTTCGAGCCTCGATTCGAGTTGCGCGATGCGGTCCTCGCGGGCGCTGGCCTCGTTGCTTATCTCCGCCAGTTCCGAGACGAGGTCCGCGCTGACGCTTTTCAGGTCGGGCCGTTCGACGTCCTCCAGCCCGGGTGTCGCCCCGGCGTCGAACGTCTCCTTTCGGTGGAACTGCACCCGGCGAACGTCACCGGTCCAGTCGGTGACCAGAAACCCCTCACCGTCGTCGAGATTCTCGACCGCGTCGGCGTACTTTCCGTCGAGGATGCGCCGGACGACCCGGGTGTCGTTCTGCCAGGTCAACCGGTGCCAGAGCAGCCAATCACACTGGGTGATGAAGTCCTTTTTTACGTCGGCGGGGCGCTGGCTGATGCCACACAGCCCCAGTCCGTGCTTGCGACCACGCTTGCCGATCTTGATGAGCATCTTCCCGCACTCCCCGACCGACCCCTGCTCGGGGATGTACTCGTGGATCTCCTCGACCAGCAACAGAAACGGCTGTTTCTGCTTTTTTCCCTTCGCGAACAGGCTGCGGGCCACCTCCGTGAGCATCGCCTCCGCCTCGGACTCGTCGAGATAGCTCGAGACGTCCAGGATAATCGGGACGTTCTGTTCGAGCGCCAGCGCCGCCAGTTTCTCCGCGTGGTCGGTCGTGACCTGGATGTCACACTCCTCGTCTGCCCCCGCGTGGAGTATCTCGTACTCCTCTTTCAGCCCGTAGTACTCGCCGTCGATATCGACGATGAGCAGGCCGAACTCGTTGTCGAGAAGCTGTTCCGCGATGACACTCGCCGAATTCGACTTTCCGGACCCCGATTTCCCGGTCACGAACCCGCGACCGGTCAGGAGTTCCACCACCGGGAGCGACACCGTCTCGCCGGCTGGCCGCGACCCACCGGGGCCATCGCTCGTCTCGGCCACCGTGATCTGTTCTGTCTCCTCGCCCATCTCTCGTTATCTGTTCCTGCGTGCGCGCACATAATTCACCGTCAGACGCGCGACAGACGGCCGCCGGCGACACAGCCCCGGTTCGGACACGCGACAGAC
>JAQCNG010000351.1 GCA_028275145.1 Halovenus sp.
CAGCGCATCCTGGACGGGTTGTTCCCGCTGGCGAAGGGTGGTACAGCGGCCATCCCGGGCCCCTTTGGCTCCGGAAAAACGGTCGCTCAGCAGAGCCTGGCGAAGTTCGCCGACGCCGACATCGTGGTCTACATCGGCTGTGGCGAGCGGGGCAACGAGATGACCGAGGTCATCGACGACTTCCCGGAGCTGCCGGACCCACAGACCGGCAACGCCCTGATGGCCCGGACCTGTCTCATCGCCAACACCTCGAACATGCCGGTCGCGGCGCGGGAGTCCTGCGTGTACACAGGCATCACTATCGCGGAGTTCTACCGGGACATGGGGTACGACGTGGCGCTGATGGCCGACTCCACTTCGCGGTGGGCCGAGGCCATGCGCGAGATCTCCTCGCGACTGGAGGAGATGCCCGGCGAGGAGGGGTATCCGGCGTATCTGGCCGCCCGTCTCAGTGAGTTCTACGAGCGGGCCGGCTACTTCGACAACGTCAACGGAACCGAGGGGTCCGTGTCGGTCATCGGGGCGGTGTCGCCGCCGGGCGGTGATTTCTCGGAGCCGGTGACACAGAACACGCTGCGCATCGTCAAGACGTTCTGGGCACTCGACTCCGACCTCGCGGAGCGGCGACACTTCCCGGCGATAAACTGGAACGAGTCGTACTCGCTGTACCGCGAACAGCTCGACCCATGGTTCGTCGAGAACGTGGCCGAGGACTGGCCCGAGCAGCGCCAGTGGGCCATCGACGTACTCGACGAGGAGGCCGAACTCCAGGAGATCGTCCAACTCGTCGGGAAAGACGCCCTGCCGGAGGACCAACAGCTCACACTCGAGGTCGCCCGCTTCCTGAAGGAGGCGTGGCTCCAGCAGAACGCGCTCGACGAGGTCGACAAGGACTGTCCGCCACAGAAGACCTACCAGATCCTCGGCGCGATAAAGACGTTCCACGACGAGGCGTTCGACGCACTCGACGCGGGCGTGCCGGTCGACGAGATAACCGACATCGACTCGCTCCCGCGGCTCAACCGCATGGGGACGACCCCCGACGACGAGGCCGGGGCCTTTGTCGAGGAACTCGAGGCCGAGATGACCGAGCAACTCAGTTCGCTCTACTAACAATGAAAGAGTACAAAACAATCACGGAGATCAGCGGACCGCTGGTCTTTGCCGAGGTGGACGAACCGATCGGCTACGACGAGATTGTCGAAATCGAGACCCCGGACGGGGAGACACGACGTGGCCAGGTGCTCGACAGTTCGAGTGACCACGTCGCCATCCAGACCTTCGAGGGAACGGGTGGCATCGACCGCGAGTCCTCGGTCCAGTTTCTCGGCGAGACGCTGAAGATGCCCGTCACCGAGGACCTCCTCGGGCGGGTGCTCGACGGGTCGGGCGACCCAATCGACGACGGACCCGACATCGTCCCCGACGAGCGCCGCGACATCGTCGGCGCGGCGATCAACCCCTACTCCCGGGAGTACCCGGAGGAGTTCATCCAGACGGGTATCAGCGCAATCGACGGGATGAACACGCTGGTGCGCGGGCAGAAACTGCCCATCTTCTCCGGGTCGGGGCTCCCACACAACGACCTGGCGCTCCAGATTGCCCGCCAGGCGACGGTGCCCGAGGAGGAAAACAACGAGGAGGGTGAGGAGGACTCGGAGTTTGCGGTCATCTTCGGCGCGATGGGTATCACCGCCGAGGAGGCAAACGAGTTCATGGACGACTTCGAGCGCACGGGCGCACTCGAGCGGAGTGTGGTGTTCATGAACCTCGCGGACGACCCCGCAGTCGAGCGGACGGTCACCCCGCGACTCGCGCTTACGACCGCCGAGTATCTCGCCTTCGACAAGGGGTACCACGTGCTGGTCATCCTGACGGACATGACCAACTACTGCGAGGCCCTGCGCGAAATCGGCGCGGCACGCGAGGAGGTGCCGGGTCGCCGTGGCTACCCCGGGTACATGTACACCGACCTCGCGTCGCTGTACGAGCGGGCCGGCCGTATAAAGGGCATGGCGGGGTCGGTGACCCAGATTCCGATTCTGACGATGCCCAGTGACGACATCACCCACCCGATTCCCGACCTGACCGGCTACATCACCGAGGGGCAGATTCTGGTCGACCGTGACCTGAACAGCCAGGGCATCCAGCCGCCGGTGGATGTCCTGCCGAGTCTCTCGCGGCTGATGGACGACGGTATCGGCGAGGGGCTCACACGCGGCGACCACGGCGACGTCTCGGACCAGTTGTACGCGGCCTACGCGGAGGGTGAGGACCTGCGTGACCTGGTGAACATCGTCGGCCGCGAGGCGCTGTCCGAGCGGGACAACCGCTTTCTGGACTTCGCGGACCGGTTCGAGGAGGAGTTCGTCCAGCAGGGCTACGGGACGAACCGCGACATCGAGGAGACGCTCTCGGTTGGCTGGCAACTGCTCTCGATGCTCCCGCGGGAGGAACTCAACCGCGTCGACGAGGAGTTCATCGAGCAGTACTACAACGACGGGGAGAGCGAGACCGTCGAGGCAACTGCCGACGACTGACGCCGCCGGAGCTTTTTTGCGAGCGGTATAGACGGCTCGGAGTCGCCTGGTCGGCACGGACAGGTTCCCAGTTGATGGGGTCGACGCCTGCGGGTGTGTCACAGTAGCCGGGAGCGTTCAGAGCGGGTCGACGAGTTCCTCAAGTGCCGCCTGCGGGTCCGCCGCCTTTGCGACACCGCTGGCCAGGAGCACGCCGTCGGCCCCGAGGTCGCCCGCCGCGATAACATCCGCACCGGTCGAGATGCCCGCGCCGCAGTACACGTCGACAGAGGGGTCGACTGCGCGGGCGGCCTCGACCGCATCTCGGACGATGTCGGGGTCGGCCTGGCTGACCGGTGTGCCCGTACCGATGAGTTCCGGAGGCTCCACGGCCACCGCGTCGGGACCGAGCGCGGCGACTGCGGCTATCTGTTCGGGGTTGTTCGCACAGACAACGCTGTCCAGGTCGGTCCGCTCGGCCGCCGCGAGCGCGCCGTCGATATCAGCGAGGCGCAGGCGGCGCTCGGAGTGGTTCAGGAGTGTGCCCGTCGCCCCGGCACCGGCGGCGGCCTCCGCGAGCGCGGTTCCGGTGTGGCTGCCGTGGTCCACCGGGTCGACGTGCTGTGCCCACGTCGCGACACCGGTGTCTGCGACTGCCCGCAGGTGGGCGGTCTGTGGCGCGATTGCGACGCTCGCGTTCGGGTTGTCGACACGACTCGCGGCCTCGGCGACTGCGACCGAGTCACACGGGTATGCCTTGAGGTTGACGAGAACGAACATACCGGACTGTCTCCCGGGACCCACATATCAGTTGTGCCCCGCAGCGGCTCTGGTCCGAAACCTTCAATTATCCCTGTCGAGTACGGGACACTGTAGCGAGGGTTCGTGGTCTAGGTTGGTTATGACACCTCCTTGACATGGAGGAGGCCGGCGGTTCAAATCCGCCCGAACCCACTTCTGACGCCGACTGTGACGAGCGAAGCGAGGAACCAGCGGCGTCTGTACGGGTAACGGGGATTTGAGCCCAGAGGACGAGCACCGCGACGTCCTCGCGGTTCAAATCCGCCCGAACCCACTTTTGCCGCGAACACCTCGTGAGTGGCAAATGCGCACGGCAGATTTGAACGAGACGAGTCGCGCGCAGCGAAGCGAGCACGTCTCGACGTTGTTCAAATCCGCCCGAACCCACTTTTGTCGCGAACACCTCGTGAGCGGCAAATGCGCATGGCAGATTTGAACGAGACGAGTCGCGCGCAGCGAAGCGAGCACGTCTCGACGTTGTTCAAATCCGCCCGAACCCACCTCTGACGCCGACTGTGACGAGCGAAGCGAGCACGTCTCGACTGAGCCTCCCGGCGGAAAGCCCGGAGGCAGAGTTCCCCGGCCAGGTACCGGACGAGGCGGTGCTTGAACAAAAGAAGGTCCGCGAGTGCGAGCAGCATCCCGCTCCGGGGAACAAACGGGAGACAGACTCCGAACCGCCACACCGTGTGAGTCTCTCGCGGTGAGACCCACACAGGCTCTCAGCGGGTGCCGCGTCTCTGTCCGAGAAGGGGGTGGGTCACGCCAGTGGGAGGTACACGTGGACACAGTCACCGTCGCTGGTGGTCTCGATTCGTCCGCCGGAGTACCAGACGTGCCAGTACACGTACCACACGCCGAGTCCCCGTGCGTGTTTCGTCTGGTCGATGTCGATGTCACCGGTCAGAACCTCCTGCTCGACGGGCGAAACTGCACCGTCAGTTGCCTGTATCGTCACAGCAGCAGTGTCCCCGTCCGTACCAGCACCGCCCAGGGACACGTGTGCGCTCGTGGCGCTTCCGAGCAGAATCGCGAGCAGTTCGGCAAGTGCCTCGTCCAGTGACGCGAGACTCGTAACGTCGGCCGAGTTCGGTATATCGGTCGTGATGTCGGCGTCCGGGTAGCGGTCACGCGCGAGTCCAACCGCCCGGTCGAGTTTCTCTACGAGGTCGACAGTCGCCGGTGACGGGTCGCGTTCTATCAGTTCGTGGATGTTCCGTGCCATCTCTGCGGTCTCCTCCACCTCGGTGGCGGCCCTGGTTATCGGCGCGGCGTACGACCGCATCTGTTCGTCGTCGGCCTCGGAGACCAGTGTCGCGTACCCCTGGATTGTGGTCAGTTTGTTGCGGATGTTGTGTCGGAGAAACCGGTTGGTCACCTCGAGTTGTCGCTCCCGTTGCGAGAGACGGGAGATATCTCTCCCTTCGGGAATCAGCAGTTCGACGTGACCCTCCTCGCC
>JAQCNG010000357.1 GCA_028275145.1 Halovenus sp.
CCGCGTTCGGCCGTCCGGGCGAGCGCTGTCCAGTACTCCCGGTCGCGGTACCGGGCCGACTGGTCACCGGGGTAGCGCCACGACCCGACCGTGACGTGTTCGACCGAACTCATCGTGAACAGGTTCAGGTGCAACCGGTCGCTCATACATGGGGGTAGACCGCCACAGACAAATGCTCCCCGGAGCGGCCGGGCGTTCGACCGACCCCGGGCCGCCTGCTCAACACGAGCAGTAGTACTCCCGGAGTCCGAGCGCAGTCTGGAGCACCTGGTAGGTCGGCTCCGGGTCGGCAGGCCGGTAGACCCCGGTCGTCAGCGCCGACTCCTCCTCGAAGGCTCCGCTGACGAGCGCGTGCCAGTCGGGCGGCGCGAGTCGGTCACGGAACTCCGCGGTGGCGAGCAGTTCCAGGTAATCTGGGAGAAACACCCAGCGGGTGTCGTGGAACTCCGAGCGCCCACCGGTCACGGCGTCGTCCATGTCGGTCACGCTCGCGTAGGCGGCTATCGGCAGGTTCGCCCCGGCGGTCACGGGGAGGTCGATCCACTTCCAGGGCCGGGTGTTGATATCGAGCAACAGAAACTCCTCGCGGTCGGGGCAGTAGACGAACTCGGCCTCGCTGATGCCGTGGTAGCCGGTTTCCGCTATCACCGCGAGGGCGCGCTCCTCGATGACGGGTTCGTCGGCGCGCTCGACCAGACAGGAGGTGCCGAAATCCAGTGGGTTCCGCACCCGGGCGTTGCCAACTATCGACAGCACCTCCCCGTCGGGACCGACGTACGACGCGAGCGAGTGGTCCTCGCCGCGGACGGAGTCGATCTTTCGCTGGGCCATCACCTCTATCCCCTCCTCGCGCGCGAGCGCGATGACATCGTGCAACTCCTCGGCGGTTTCGACCTCGACGACGTTCGTGCCGATGGCCTCCTCGAACTCGCGTTTCAGTGCCGGCTTGACAACCAGCGGGAGACCCAGGCGGTCGATTGCCTCCTCGACGGACACCCCGGCCAGTGGAACAGTCTCGGGGTAGGGCACACCGAGGTCATCGGCGATGCGGTACAGCGAGGACTTGTCGAGCACGGCGTCGATGACCGCCTTCTCGGCAAAGGGGAGTCGGACGCCGTCGGGTTCGGTGTCCGCGAAGGCGTGGACCCACTCGTCCATACAGCCAAAGGCAACGAGGTCACGGCCCGCCGCCGCGGCTATCGCCTCGACGTCCTCGCGAAAGCCGCGCTGGTCGTCGAGCGGGTAGGTGACCCTGCCGGCGAAATCGACGTGTTTCGACGGCGGTGCGGCCCCGTCGCCCACCCGGTCGACGGCGATGACCGGAACGTCACTGGCCGAGAGCGCCCGTGCAACACCGAGTCCGGTGATGTGGGCGTTTGCGACCAGTGCCGGTGGCCGGTCGAACGTCACCGGCCGGAGGTCCTCGAGCAGTTCCCCGTGCGAACGGAACTCTGTCATTGGGTCGCGTTCGGGCCGGGTCACTAAAACAGACGCGGTCGAACAGTCGAGAATCTCTCTCCCGTCTCTGGCGGGGACGGCCTGTTCACACGGAATTATCCCTCGGGACGAAATCGCTCACGCGACAGTGTGAACTGCCTCGGGGTCGGGTGCTCGATTCCGATACCGGGATACCGGGGGAGTCCCGAACGGGGGTATGGACATTCGAGCGCTCCACCGGGACCTGATCGACCTCCACGGGCGGCCAGAGAAGACCTACAGCGAGGACGGCGTTCGGCAACTGCTCACCACCATCCTCTCGCAGAACGTCGCGGACGTCCAGACCGCC
>JAQCNG010000073.1 GCA_028275145.1 Halovenus sp.
CCCGCGGTGCCGTGTGCAATCGGGGTGCGGGCCCGGGTGACGGTGACGCGCCGCGAGGAGGGGCTCCGCGTGAGAGCGGGCGACCTCTCGCTCGACGGGTTCGCCGTCGAGTACGACGGTGACACCAGCACACCGGAGGTGGACGTCCCCGAGAACCTCCTCGACGCCGCGATGGGGTATATAAACGAGGCGGTCGCACAGGCACGCACAGCGGCGAGCGAGCGCGGTGTCGACGCCGGAGAGACGGGGTTCGAGGTGGTCGTGGACAGCGACATCCCGCTGGGTGCGGGGCTCGGTTCGTCGGCGGCGGTGGTGGTCGCGGCCATCGACGCGGCGACGCGCGAACTCGGGGTCGAACTGCCACGCGAGGAACTGGCAGACCGGGCCTACCAGGTCGAACACGCCGTCCAGGACGGGGGCGCGTCGCGCGCGGACACGTTCTGCGCGACGATGGGTGGGGCCGTCCGCATCGAGGGCGAGGACTGTCGGACCCTCGACACGCCGGACCTCCCGCTGGTGGTGGGTTACGACGGCGGGGCCGGCGACACGGGCGAACTCGTCGCACAGGTCCGTGCCCTGCGCGAGTCCCACGCGTTCGTTGTCGACACCGTCTCGACGGTCGGTGACCTGGTGCGCCGGGGTGAGGCGGCGCTCGCGGCCGACGACCGCGAGACACTGGGGGAGTTGATGAACGTCAACCACGGCCTGCTCTCCGCGCTCGGCGTCTCCGCGCGCTCGCTAGACGCGATGGTCTGGGCGGCCCGCGAGGCCGGTGCTCGGGGGGCGAAACTCACCGGTGCCGGGGGTGGCGGCTGTATCGTCGCGCTGGGCGACCCCGACGAGCTCGAGTCTGCGCTCTCGTACGCGCCCGCCTGCGAGGACGCCTTCCACGCCGAACTCGATACCGCCGGCCTCCGGCGGGAGGAGCTATGACGACGGTGCTCAAACTCGGGGGGAGCGTCGTCACACAGAAAGACCAGCCCGAGACTGTCGACGACGGGGCGCTCGCCACCGCCGCCCGCGTCGTCGGCGAGTCGCTCGGGACGACCCCCGACGACCCGACGGCGAGTCCGGGCGGTGAGTCGCTCGTCGTCGTCCACGGCGGCGGGAGTTTCGGCCATCCGGCCGCCGCCGCCCACGGCGTCTCGGCGAGCGAGGGGACACGCGACGCGGCGGCGCTCGCCGATATCCACCGGGCGATGGGTCGGCTCAACAACCGGGTCGTCACGGCGCTCCACGCGACGGGCGTTCCGGCGCTCCCGGTGCGACCCCTCTCGGTGGTCCGCCGGACCAACGCCGGCGTGACCGCTCCGACGGCGGCCGTCGAGGGGATGCTCGCAGAGGGCTTCGTGCCCGTGTTGCACGGGGATGTGGTCGTCGACGAGACGGCGGGCGGAACGGTCTGTAGCGGCGATACGCTCGTTGTCGCGCTCGCCGACGCGCTCGACGCCGACCGTCTCGGTGTCTGTTCGACCGTCCCCGGCGTGCTCGACGGCGGCGAGGTCGTCCCCGAGATTACGGGTTACGAGGCGGTTGCGGACGTGCTCGGCGGCAGCGACGCGACGGACGTCACCGGCGGGATGGCCGGCAAGGTCAGAGCGCTTCTCGACGTGGACGGACCGGCGTCGATTTTCGGACTCGACGACCTCGGGCGGTTCCTCGCGGCCGGACAGCCAGGAACGACGGTCCGGTGACTCGGGGCCCGCGGTGGCGACACCGGCGGGTGGTCAGCCGCCGGTAACGGGCGGGAACAGCGCAATCTCCTCGACCGACGACAGCGCTGTGTTCCAGCCGTCTGCGGTGTCGAACGGGTTCTCGCCGTCACAGAGCAGGCGGATGTGGGGCTGGAGCTCGTCGCCGTCGAGAATCTCGGCCTCGAGTGCGGGCTCCGCGGCCAGTAACGCGTCGATTCCGTCACGGAGCGTCGGGTCCTCGGCCTCGACGGCCAGTTCGACGTCTCGCTGTCCCGCAGTCTCGGCGAGTGTTGCGAACAGCTTGCAGTGCATCGGGGGCCAGCACACAGTTTGGCCCGTCGACACATCAAGCTTGCTGCCGACCCGCCAGCACCTGCGCAGGGTCGTCGCGAGCACGCGCCCGCAGTCGGGCGCTCACGCACGCGCTGTCTCCCGCCGGCCAGAGCCCCTCGAAAGGACAGAGAAGAGCTTTTGTCGCCGCCGTGCCCAGAGAGAGCCATGACAGAGACGCCGATTCTGGACAACCATCTCCACCTGGACCCCGTCAACGGACGCGGTGTGGCGGCCGCGGCGGAGTTTGCCGACGCGGGTGGGACACACCTGCTGGTGCTCAACAAGCCGTCCTGGTCGCTGGTCGACGGGGTCGGGGACGAGGCGGCGTTCCGGGAGACGTTCGAGATTACCTGCGACGTGGCCGCGGCGGCCGACGACCGCCTGCCCGGACGGGCGTGGCCGGTGCTGGGGGTGCATCCGGCACTCGTCTCCAGACTCGTCGACGACGGGCACACGCCCGCGGACGCGGCCGACCTGATGCAGGCGGGACTCGATGTGGCTGCGGAGTTCGTCGCCGACGGGCCGGCGCTGGCGCTGAAGTCGGGTCGCCCGCATTACGAGGTGCCGGACGCGGTCTGGGACGCCTCGAACCGGGTCATGCGACACGCGTTCGAACTCGGCGCACAGCTGGGCTGTGTCGTCCAGTTGCACACCGAGGGGGGCGAGACGTTCGAGCAGATTGCGGCGTGGGCCGAGAGCCGGGGACTGGCCCGCGAGCAGGTGGTCAAACACTACGCCGGCGGTCCAGTGGAGGGGCCGGTGCCGAGTGTCATCTCGAACCGGGAGGGGCTGGTGGCGGCCGCCGAGAGCGGTGACCCGTTCCTGATGGAGACCGACTTCATCGACGACCCCGAGCGTCCGGGGGCGGTGCTCGGGCCGAAGACGGTGCCGAGTCGCGTGCGCTGGCTCCGCGAACAGGGCCACGAGGAGGCCATCCGGACGGCACACGTCGAGACGCCCGCCCGTGTCTACGGCATCGACACCGAGGGGACGCTCTCGGACACGCATCGGCGCTCGGCCTGAGAGCCGTTGCACGCCGACCGGTCGGGTTGCCGCTACCGATGGGTCGTTGTACCGCGAGCACCTGGGAGAGATATGGACCCAGTCGACTCGACGAACGAGGCCGATTCCGTGGACACGACAGACCCGGACCCGGAAGACCGACTCGGAGAGGGGAGTCTGCCGACAGCGGCGGAGCAGGCGTGTTTCGAGGCCGGAATCAAGTTCGGCTCGCTGTACCACCAGTTCGCGGGCACCCCGGTCAGTCCAGCGAGCGCACCCTCACTCGCGGACGCAATCGAGGAGTCCATCCAGAACCAGCCACACTGCGAACAGGTGGCGGTGACGATGGACACCGGAGCGCTGGAGGCCGAGATCGCCGACGGGAGCGCGTCGTACACGGAACTCACGGGCCGGTTCATGGAGGTGCAGATGCACATCGAGTGTGAGGGCTGTACGGTCGTCACGGAGATGACCATGGAGAACGGCTACCCGCTGATGTCGGTTGCGAGTGTCGACAGGGGCGAACCCTGACCGCCGGCCGTCGCGTGGGGTGGACCGGTCCGGTGCGGTGTGGTCTGTTGTGCTGTGCTGCGGTGTGCTGTGCCCGGGAGTCGGGGGCTGTGTTGTCTACCGCGCCTCGGCAATCCGGTCCAGAGCGTCGGGGTTCTCGATGCTCGAGAGGTCGCCCATCTGTTCGCCCTCGTAGACGGACTGGATGAGTCGACGGACGATTTTGCCGCTCTGTGTCTTCGGGAACTCGTCGACAAAGAGCACCTCCCGCGGGCGGAAGGGCTTGCCCAGTTCCTCGCCAACCTGGGCCCGGAGTTCGTCGCGCAGGTCGTCGCGCTCCTCGTAGCCGGGTTCGAGTTGGACGTACGTGACGATGGCCGTGCCGGTGGTGTCGTCCTCGGCACCGACGGCGGCGGCGGCGTTGACCGACTCGTGGTCGATGAGCGCCCCCTCGACCTCCGCGGGGCCGACCTTGCGGCCGGCGACGTTGAGCACGTCGTCCGAACGGCCGTGCAGGAACCAGAAGCCGTCCTCGTCTTTCTGTGCCCAGTCGCCGTGGTCCCAGGTGTCGTCGAAGCGACTCCAGTACTCCGTGAGATAGCGCTCGTCACCGCTCCAGAGTGATTTCGTCATCGAGGGCGCGGAGGAGTTCGCCACGAGATAGCCACGCTCGTTGTCGTCGGCGACGGACTCGCCGCTCCCGTCCACGATGTCGACATCCATCCCGAGCGCGGGGCCGCCGAGTGTGCAGGGTTTCAGCGAGTGTAGCGGCAACGGCTGGAGGAAACAGCCGAAGATCTCGGTCCCACCGGAGATGTTCATGATCGGTGTCTCGCCGTTGCCGACGTTCTCGTAGAACCAGCGCCAGGACTCGGGGTCCCAGGGCTCGCCGGTCGAACCGAGCAGCCGCAGCGTCGAGAGGTCGTGTCCCTCCAGCCAGTCGTCGCCGTGTTTCTGGAGCGCGCGGATGGCCGTCGGTGAGATACCGAAGGCGGTCAGCCCGTGGCGGTCGATCATCTCCCAGTACCGGTCCGGTTCGGGGTAGTCCGGCGCACCCTCGTAGATAAAGACCGTTCCGCCGAACGTGTGATTGCCGATGAGCATCCACGGCCCCATCATCCAGCCGATGTCGGATACCCAGAAGTAACGGTCCGAGGGTTTGTGATCGAACGAGAAGTACAGCTCCTTTGCCGGCTGGACGAGTCCGCCGGCGTGGGTGTGGACGATACCCTTTGGCTCGCCCGTTGTTCCGGAGGAGTACAGCAGCATCGACTCCTGGTCGGAGGGGAGAGACTTCGTCTCGTAGCTGTCGTCGGCCTCGCCGACCGACTCGGACCACCACTCGTCGCGGTCGCTGCTCCAGGGGATATCCGCCCCGAGGCGGTCGTAGACGATGGTGTGCTCGACGTGGCCGGCCTCCGCGATTGCCTCGTCGGCGGCCCCTTTCAGGAGAATCTCGTCGCCACGGCGGTAGAAGCCGTCACCGGTGAACAGCACCCGACACTCGGCGTCCTCGATGCGGGTTGCGGTGGCGTCGACACCGAACCCGGAGAAGATCGGGACCGCTATCGCCCCCACCTTGAGACAGCCGTACAGCAGCGAGACGATCTCCGGAACCATCGGCATGTACAGCCCGACGGTGTCGCCGGTCCCGATACCACGCGCCTCCAGGGTGTTTGCCACCTGGTTCGCCTCCCGGTGCAGGTCGTGGTAGGTGACCTCCCTGACCTCGCCGTCCTCCCCCTCCCAGATGGTCGCCACCTTGTTGCGGGTTGGCGAGTTGGGGCTGGCGTGTCTGTCCACCACGTTGTGTGCGATGTTGAGTTTTCCCCCCGTGTACCAGTCGGTGAACTGCGGACCGTCGCTGTCGTCTCTGACGGTGTCGTAGGGTTCGTCGAACGCCAGGTCGAGGTGGTCGACGACGGCACCCCAGAACCAGTCCAGCCCCGAGTCCGCCACCCCGTCGACGTCTGTGGTCGAGCGCCGGTGGAGTTCCTCGAAGTCGTCGATGCCGTACTCCTGCATGAACTCGTAGACGTTGCTGTTCTCGACGAACTCTCTGTCCGGTTCGTGGAGAACCTCGTCTATCTCCTCGAGTGTCTGGGTCATACATGTGCATAAACGAATACCACCAGTAAAATAGTTATGTCGCTCGAACGCGCGACAGCCAGCGGCTCACCCGAGCGGTTCCCCCGTTCCGGAACGTTTTTATCTGCCATGGCCGGTAGTGTTTCATGCGCGCTGGTGGTGTAGTGGTATCACAGGACCCTGCCACGGTCCTAACCCGGATTCAAATTCCGGCCAGCGCACTCGTTTCGAGCACAACACTGTGAGTGGTGTCTCCGTTGCTTGCATCGCCGTCGGACCGTGCGAGCAGACGGCTGACCGTGACCCCGACAGGCTCCGCTCCGGTCATCTCAACGGTTATAAGAGCGTGGCCTGTATCAAAAACGAGGACACGCCGAGAGGGACTGGTCGGGACTGTCCCGCGCCCGGCCGCCGCGCTCGCGTAGCTCAACGGCAGAGCGCCTGTCCTTTGTACGACAGGAAGCTGGACGGTTCGAATCCTCCCGCGAGCTTCACAGGTCGGTCCGAGTGTCGAACCAGTACTGCCCACCCGACCGCCCGCGTTTGCTCGCCGAGGCGGCGTCCCACCGGTGTCCCAGGTC
>JAQCNG010000363.1 GCA_028275145.1 Halovenus sp.
GGCGTGGTCGGCGAGCAGGTCGTCCTCCGACCCGGCGTCCTCGAGTTCGCGCAACCGGAGCTTGCACTCGACGAGTTCGTCTGTCAGCCCCCGTACCGAGGCCTCCAGTTCCTGCACGCGCGATTCCAGTTCCTCGACTCGATTGCCACACATATATCCAACCGTTCTTCTCTGGTCACATAAACGTGTGTCAGACATTGGTACCAGACCCGACAGAACCGGGCGCGACACCGCGACGACCCGGAGAAGCATTCATACCTGTTGCGCTCTATGTACTGGCAGATGCTCCGGCGACGACTGGCCCGCATCCGCAACCAGGTTCGCGAGCGCCTCGTGACGGCATTTGTCGAGAAACACACACCAAACGAGGTCGCTGCTAGCTTCAGCGTCGGCGTGTTCATCACGGCGTTGCCAACGCTGGGTGTCGGTGTACTGGCGTTTTTCGTTCTCGCGGCGCTGTTCACCAGGGTGAGCAAGATCGCGCTGTTCGCGTCGGTGGTGATTCTCAACCCCGTCGTGAAGTGGGGTGTGTACGGGGCGAGTTACTCGCTGGGACAGTTCCTGCTCGGTCCGGCGCCGAACGCGTCGTTCGACAGTGTCTCACTGTCGATGGGCGTCGACGTTCTGACCCGTCTCTGGGTCGGTAATCTGATTCTGGCGACGATATTCGCAGTTGTCGGCTACGGCGGCGCGCTCCGGATTGTCAACGAGTTCCGCCGCCGGACCGACGATGAGGACCAACAACCGCCGGACATCTCCGTGGACCCCTCCTCGAGTCACGAGTGACCGCCAGCGAGAGCGCAGGGCACCGAGAACAGTCCCAACAGAGTCGCCGGGTCGCCACACCACCGCCGGCGGACGGGCCAAATCGGGTGAGCGGCGAACGGGCGAAACCGAGTGAGCGGTGAACGGGCGAAACCGAGTGAGCGGCGAACGGGCCAAATCGGGTGAGCGATGAACGGGTCAAATCGGGTGAGCGATGAACGGGTCAAATCGGGTGAGCGATGAACGGCCAGACAGGCAGTAGAGCGTCTCGAAACCGAGAAATCGGCGTCTCTCGGACCGGACAGCCTCTCGACAATGTTAAGTACGCGAGACACCCTATCCCGGAGTGGATGGACAGCCCGAACATTTTGCTTGTCGTTCTGGACACCGCACGCGCCTCCCGCGTGTACGATGCGGACCTGATGCCGAATCTGAACGAGTTTGCCGGTGACGCGGCGACCTACACGAACGCGTACACGACAGCGCCGTGGTCGCTGCCCTCGCACGCCTCGCTTTTTACCGGGGAGTACACCTCCGAGCACCGAACCCACGCCGACCAGCCACAGTTCACGCCCGACGCGACGCCGCTCGCGACACGACTCGGCGAGGCCGGCTACGAGACGCTGGCGTACTCGAACAACTTCTGGGTCAGCCGGAGTTTCGGCTTCGACGCCGGGTTCGACGAGTACCACGTCGGCTGGGAGCTGTTCCACGGCGGTAAAGGGTTCGCCGAAGTCGGCAAGAAACACACCGACATCCCCGGCCAGCTGCGCGCGTTCGCACCGAAGCTCCTGTCACGGAACGGACCGAAGACGCTGGCGAACGCGCTGTTTCTGGTGACACTCTGGGACCGCTACGACAGCGGTGCGTACCTGACCAACCGGCAGGTCAAACAGTGGTTCGGCGGTGCCGACGAGCCGTTTTTCATGTTTCTGAACTACCACGAACCCCATCTGGACTACGACGCACCCGATTCGTACGTCGACAGTGTCACCCCGGAAGGGGAGACGCCGCCGGACGCCGACGACGTCAACCAGGACGCGTGGGGGTACGTCACCGGCGACGTCGAGATGGACGAGTCCGACTTCGACGACCTCCGGACCCTGTACGATGCGGAACTGCGGTATCTCGACAGCAGACTCGGCGAACTGTTCGACTCGCTCGAACGGGAGGGGTTGCTCGACGAGACGCTGGTCGTCGTGACCAGCGACCACGGCGAGAACCTCGGCGACCACGACCTGATGGCCCACCAGTACTGCCTGTACGACACGCTGACCCACGTCCCGATGATCGTCCGTGGGCCGGGGGTCGAACCCGGCACACGGGACGGGTTCGTCGAGTTGCGCGACCTGTACCCGACGCTGCTCGACGCCGCCGGTGTCGCGGACGCGCCGGCCGAGCGGAACATCCGGGGTGACCCGGACCGCGGGACTGTCGGCGCCGAGTACTGGACACCGCCGTGCCCGACGAGCGAACTCCGGGCCGACTACGGGGAGTTGCCCGAACGGGTCCGGAGCTTCGACCGGGGACTGCAGGCGATTCGAACGGACGACTGGAAACTCATCGTGGGGACCGACGGTTCGACACGGCTGTACGACCTCTCGGCGGACCCCGGGGAGACCACCGACGTCAGCGAGGACCACACCGACGTTGTCGAGCAACTCTCCGGGGAGATACAGTCGCGGTTCGACCCAATCTCGGCCGACGACGAGTACACGAAACCCGACGTCTCTCCGGTCGTCACGAACCGTCTCGAGGACCTGGGCTACCTGTGACGCGGGGCGGGCAATGGGGCTGAACGGGCGACACGCCGCCCTCGCCGTGGTCGCGTGGGTCGCCGTCTTCGGGGTGTTCGTCGTGCTGGCCGGGCCGACCGAGTTCGTCGACGAGGCCACGAGCATCTCGGGACCACGACTGGCCGTGATGCTTGGGCTGAACGCGCTCGGCTCCATCTCGATGGGGCTCGCACTGTACGCGGTGGCCCGCGGGGTCGGACTCGACGTGTCCGCCGTCGAGAGCATCTTCATGAACACCACCGTCGGTCTCGCGAACAATCTGACCCCGTTCGGGCAGGCCAGCGGCCTCCCTGCCGGTGGACTGCTCGTCTCGCGGTGGACCGGCGACACGTTCGAGCGGGCACTCGCGACGCTCTCGATGAAGGAACTGGTCGGGTTCACACCGGCGATTGTGGTGTTTCTCTGCGGGGGAAGCTACATCGCACTCTCGGACCGGGCTGTCCCGCCGGCGCTCCGGTCGGTCGTGGCTGTCTTCACCCTTGGCGTCGCGGTGCTCGTCGTTCTGGTGGTGCTGGTCTACCGGCACCCCGAGCGTGCACAGACCCTCATCGAGCGGGTCGTCTGGGCACTGAACCGGGGGCTGGCCCGCGTCCCACGCCTCTCACGGGTCGACGAGGCGGAACTCCAGCGCCGGGTCGACTCCTTTCTCGGGTCGGTCCGGGATGTCACGTCCGACAGACGGACTGTCGCCGCGGGTGCCACACTGACAACGGCGGCGGTGGTCACGCAGGGAGCGTTGCTGTGGGTGACACTCGGGGGTGTCGATGTCAGTATCCCGCTCGCGGTGGCGGTGTTCATCGTCCCCGTCTCCCTGCTTGCGTCGGCGCTACCGCTGCCGGGTGGGAGCGGCGGTGTCGAGGGCGCACAGATTCTGCTCGTCCTCGGCATGGCGGGGGGCAACGAGGCGGCCATCATCGCGGCGGTCACCGTGAGCCGTGGGCTGGTGTTCTGGACACCCATCGTGGTCGGTTCGCTCACACTGGCCGGCCTCCAGGTGCGGGCGCGGCTGACCGCCGGTGGCTGAGACACACCGTGTGTGGCTCCGTCGCTTTGCTCGCTCGTGGGTGGGTCGGCCGGTCTCTCATACGGGGGCCGGTCCGAAGCGGGGCCTCCAAAAGCGTTTAGCCCCGCGACGGCCAACCGCGGACAATGGCACAAGTACAGCGGGACCGCGCAGTCGTCATCGGGCTGGAGGTGCACGTCCAGCTCGAAACCGACACCAAGATATTCTGCGGCTGTTCCACCGAACCCGCC
>JAQCNG010000353.1 GCA_028275145.1 Halovenus sp.
CGGTATCGACGAACAGACCGAAGAGACGGCCTACAGCGGCGGGAGCGGTGTCCTGACCGACGGTCTGTTGAGTTATCGCCGTGCAGTTGTCGCGGGCACCCTGTCGATTCTGCTCAGTGCGGTGCTCGTCGTCCCGCTGGTGCTTGCGTTCGGGGGGATTGTGCTGCTGTTTTTCGGAGTCGGGATCACGCTCGTTGTCGGCTACACTGACGTGTTCGCCCGGATCGGACTCGGGGAGTCGGCCTGTGGGCTCGGGCTGACGCTGCTGCCGACGATCGCGGTCGGGTACATCCAGGCCGGCACCCTGCCGGACTCGCTGCTTGCGTTCTCGCTCCCGATGTTCATCGTCGGGTTCAACCTGCTGTTGCTCAACGAGTTCCCCGACATCGAGGTCGACCGGGCGAACGGCCGGGTGAACATCCCCATCGTCTTCGGCCGACGGGCCGCCGGATACCTCTACTTCGCGCTCGTCGGGGTGCTCGTCGTGAGTCTCCTCAGTGCCATCACTGCGGGGGTGTTGCCGGTCACAGTTGCGGTTGCGGTCCTGCCGGTCGCGCTGCTGGTTCCCGTGTTCCGGAGCGTCGTGCTCGCGGAGGAGCCAGGTGTCACCGAGGACGAGCTCGGCAACCACATCCTCTGGACCCAGAGCACGATTGCCGCGTTCAGCGCGGGAATGTTCCTCGCGGTGCTCGTCTGACCGGGGCGACAGGGCACGTCCACCGGCGGAGTGGGACCACCCGGTCAGTGTGGCAGACGCTCACGGTTCGGAGGGCTCGCGGGCGCTCGTGCGCGCAGGAGCGGTCAGATACCACAGCGACACCGTGAGCAACAGAAAGAGAACCGAGATGCTGCCGACGACTGTGAGGTGGACATCGAGGCCCAGTTGGCCCCGGTCAGAGCCGAGTGCGAGCGCCGTGCTGGTGAACGTCGCCAGCCACCCACCGACACCGACCCCGACAGCGGTGTACGTTCCGACCGTCTCCGGCGTGGCGAGGTCCGGCCAGAGCGCGAACGTGACGGTCGTGTAACTGCTGACGGCCAGCACGTAAACGAGTGGCAGTCCCGTCTCGAGTATCGGCGGCCCGCCGAGAGCGATGTCGTAGGCGTAGAGAAACTGGGCCGTGGCAAACAGGACGAACGCCGCGAGAAAGAGCCACAGATGCCGGAATCTGGCGTAGATGACGCCGGCCCCGACCCCTCCAGCGACGTGTGTAACGGCGAGGAGCAGACGCGTGGGGTAGTCGGAGGACTGCCAGGCGCTGTCGACGTAGGCAGGTGTCTCGATGATGCGCACGAACCCGAGGCTGTCGACGAAGAAGGCCCCGAACAGGAGCACCACACCGACCACGACCGGCGCCCGCAGTAGCCCAGACCGACCGGCGCGCCCGGACCGCTGCCCGGTGGGTCCCGCGTCGAGTACCCCCGGAGAGACCGAGAGCACGCCGAGCAGGGCCACGGCAGGTGCCAGCACGGCAACCGCGGCGGGGGCGAAGTTTCCAACAGTCCACTCGAACGGAACCAGCACAGCAAGCGCAAACGCACAGGCGGTCACAGCGCCGGCGGCGTACCCACGCATACCGGCGGGAACGAGGTCGAGCAACAGACTGAAGGCAAAG
Source organism: Halovenus sp. (assembly GCA_028275145.1). Lineage (GTDB taxonomy): Archaea > Halobacteriota > Halobacteria > Halobacteriales > Haloarculaceae > Halovenus. The sequence goes on from JAQCNG010000353.1 coordinate 1,617, forward strand.
GGGATTGCGCCGCCCAGCAACACCGCACAGAGGAGAATCCACACGAGAAACCCCGCAAACGAGGCGACCAGGTCGAGCGCGAACGTCAGCACGGACTGCAGGAGCAGAGCCCCGAACAGAACCCGGTACTTCAGCGGAAGATTCCGCCCCAAGCCGTACCGGTCCATCAGACGCCCGCTGACGAGCGTCACGGCCAGCGTTGCAACCGCCAGCAGCCCCATCGCCACCGCCACCGACTCCATCGACAGTCCCAACTGCTCCAGGCCGAACTCGGTCAGTCCGAGCTGAACGAATGTCAGATTGTAGTAGTACGCCGCTGTCAGTACCAGAACGTAGACCCCGAACCCGGCAGCCGTATTCCATCTCACCGGAGAACTGGGGGCCGAACCGTTCATCTGGAGAAGTACCTGTTTTAATTTTCGAAACTACAAAATAATGTCTATCTCGTCGGGAGGGGTCCGGTCGGCGAGAGTCCGGTCGGCAAGGGCCCGGTCCGGTCGGCGAGAGTCCGGTCCGGTCGGCGAGAGTCCGGTCCGGTCGGCGAGAGTCCGGTCCGGTCGGCGGGGTTCGCGCGAGCGCGGGCCTGCGGGCGTCGAAAATACTTTGTCGACGGCAGAGATATCTCTGGATAGAACGGATGGTCGAGCGAGTCTGGCAGTACAGGGGGGACGGGTTCGGTGCGAGCGACGGCGTCCTGATACTCGGAGACGACGCCATCCGCCTCCGGCCGGGAGTCCGGCAGTTCGTCGGCAGGCTACTCGGTGATGGGCGTGTCGACGGCCAGCGGCCGCAGGCAGAACACGGTCGACCCTCTCTTGGCACTCTCGCAATGTTCGGCCTCGTCGCCGTGATGCTGGTTTCCAGTGCAGTCCAAGCAGTCGTAGCCGGCGGCACTACCGCGGTTGGTCTACTCAATCTGCTCGGGGGTGTGGCGGGGGTCCTTCCCATCTGTTATATCTACCTTCGTGAGACGACAGTCCCGCTCTCGTCTGTCGAGCGTGTCACGGTCGACAGGAGAGATGACAAGATGACAGTCCGGTACGAGCGCGACTCGCGCCGTAGCCGACGGCTCCCCTGGCCGGAAAACCGGACAACGGCGACGAAGACGGTCGAACCGGTCGGGGATGACGTCGTCCGGGAGGTCCGCGAGGCGCTCTGTCGCCGCGGGGTTCCGGTCGATGTCGTGCACCGGGTCATCGTCGGCAGCGGTGAGTATCTCTGTGGGTCCTGTCGGCAACAGGTGTTACCGTCAGAGACGACCTGCCCGTCCTGCGGGTCCGCCCTGGAATCGGAGAGCGAGCACACGACCCACGACAGTGTGGAGTTCGCGTCGGCGTGACCAGCCCGCCGGACAGTACAGCATCTCGGCGTGTGCGGCCACACCGGGTGCCGGTGCGAGGGCGACCGCAGGGAGCCCTCGACAAGCGAGCGGAGCGACCCGCGAGCAGGGAGCCGTGAGTGGCCCGGACACACCGGCAGCCTTGCTCAATACTGTCGGGCGAAAATTCCACGAATTTTCGTCCGTCAGTATAAGTATGAGGACGGTGTAACGGAGGTATGGACACCGCTGATCTGCTCGAGGAGATAGACAGCGTCGACCCTGAGGAGTTCGGAGCGGCAGGCGAGCTCAGGTTAGACGAGTTCGAGGCGTTCGCGGACCTGAACGAACTCGTGCAGGCAGAGCTCGAGGAACTCGACGACCCGGACGAGATTGTCCAGCGGGAACTCGGGGCCATCGACGACCCGGAGGATGTCGTAGGAGACGGGGTGGAGGGGTTCGAGGACCCGGCGGATATCGTGGCGGAGAACCCCCCGGAGTTCGACGGTGTGGACGGGAGTGCGGCGGGCGAGGCCGCGGAGGTGGGCGGTCTGGAGAGTCTCGAGGAGATTGCGGCGAGTGCGGTTGCCGACGTCGACGGTCTGGACGATTCGTCGGTCGACGAGTAGGGGCGGCA
>JAQCNG010000354.1 GCA_028275145.1 Halovenus sp.
GGTCCACGAGTTCGAGCACGGCCGGATGCATCGCGTCGTAGCGGTCGGCGACGCGCTCGTTGTTGCGGTCGACCGCGAGCGTGTACTGGGTGAGGTCGTTCGTGCCGAAACTGGCGAAGTCGATGCCCTCCCGGATCATCCCCTCGACAGAGAGCGCCGAGGCGGGTGTCTCGATCATCACACCCCAGTTGCGCCTGTCGGTATCGATGCCGGCATCGGCCATGAGATTGCGGGCGCGCCGGACGTCGTCGCCGTCGGTCACCAGCGGCAACATGAGTTCGACGTTGTCGTAGCCCATCTCGTAGAGTTCGCGAAACGCGTCGAGTTCGTGACCGAACACGTCCGGACGGTCGAGACTGCGCCGGATGCCACGGTACCCCAGCATGGGGTTGTGTTCGACCGGTTCGTCCTCCCCGCCCTCGAGTTGGCGGAACTCGTCGGTCGGCGCATCGAGTGTCCGGGCGCGCACCGGGCGGGGGTAGAACTCCTCGGCCACACCCCGGATGCCGTCGACGAGTTGAGCGACGTAGGCGTCGGCACCCTCGTCGGCGATATATCGGTCGGGTGTCTTTCCCAGCGAGAGCACCATGTGCTCGGTGCGGAGCAGACCGACGCCGTCGGCCCCGGTCGCGGCGGCCCGCTTTGCCGCCTCGGGAATCGAGACGTTGACCTTCACCTCGGTGGCGGTCATCGGTTTGACCGGCGTGTCCGGCCTGACCGCCTCGACGGGGTCCTCGGTTTCGGGTTCGGTCACACCCCCCTCGATGGTGCCCTTGTCGCCGTCGATTGTTATCGACCGGCCGTCGTCGAGTTGGCTCGTCGCCGTCTCGACGCCGACAACCGCCGGCACGCCGAGTTCCCGCGAGACGATGGCCGCGTGCGAGGTCATCCCACCCTCGTCGGTGACGATACCGTCGGCGCGTTTCATCGCCGGCACCATGTCTGGTGTCGTCATCTCGGCGACGATGATGTCACCCTCGCCGACCTTGTCGAGTTCGTCGAGTTTCCCGACGATGCTGGCCCCGCCTGCGGCCTGGCCGGGACTCGCGCCGATGCCGGAGAGCAACACCTCGCCGGTGTCCTCGGCCCCGGTCCCGTCGGCGAGGCCGCCGTCGGTCGTGCCGCTGTCTGTCGGGCCGACCTGCCCGGCGATGTCGGTCTCGGCGGTCGGTCCGTCGGTTCCGCCGGTCCCCTCGTCGATGGTGGTGATCGGGCGAGACTGGAGCAGGTAGATACCGTCGTCGATTGCCCACTCGACGTCCTGTGGCTGGCCGTAGTAGCGCTCGATCTCCTCGCCGAGCGCGACGAGGTCCGCGAGTTCCTGGTCGTCGAGTACGCGCCTGCCGCGCCGGTCCTCGGGCACGGGTCGCTCGACGGTCTCGCCGGTTTCCTCGTCGCGGACGTGCATCACCTTTTTTTCGGCGACAGTCTCCTCGCGGATGTCGCCGGTTTCGCGCTCGATAACGTAGTTGTCGGGGGTCACCGCACCGGAGACGACCGCCTCGCCGAGTCCCCACGCCGCCTCGACGGTGACGACCGATTCGCCGGTCGAGGGGTGGCTGGTGAACATGACGCCGCTTTTCTCGGCTTCGACCATCCTCTGGACCACAACCGCGATATCGACGACATCGTGGGCGAACCCCTGTTCCTGGCGGTAGTACAGCGCCCGCTGGGTGAAAAGCGACGCCCAGCAGTCCCGCACGTAGTCCAGCAGGTCCTCGCGGGTGACGTTCAGATACGTGTCCTGTTGCCCGGCGAACGAGGCCCCCGGGAGGTCCTCGGCGGTTGCCGAGGAGCGCACCGCGACCGACGCGTTCTCTCCGAGGTTGTCGTAGGCGACGAGAATCTCCTCGCGAACCGGCGCGGGCAGCGGCGTCTCCGTGATGAGTTGCTGTGCGTCCGCCGCCGCCTCCGCGAGTTCCGACGAGTCCTCGGCGTCGACGTCGACAGTCTCGAACAGTTCGGTCTCGATACCGCTCTCCTCGATGAACGCACGATACGTGGATGCTGTGACGACAAACGCCGGCGGGACGGGCAGGTCGGCGCCGTGCAACTCGCCGAGTGATGCCGCCTTCCCGCCGACTGTCTCCAGGTCGTCGGACCCGATATCGTCCAGCCAGAGTACGGTCATGTACGTTGTGAATCCGCCAGGAGAGTAATGAAGGTTGCTTTCCGCCCCGCGCGGCCGGCGAGCGAGCAGGAGGCTGGAACGCGCAAACAGTATATGGCTGCGCTGTGGACAAGTGGCCATGAGCGACACAGAAAAACAGGAACTCGGGATAACCGAGTCGAAAGAACACAGCACGGGCGACTGGTACGCGGAGGTCGTCCAGAAGGCCAAACTCGCGGATTACGCGCCGATGGGCGGGTTCATCGTCACCCGGCCCCGGGGGTACGACATCTGGGAGCGGATAAAGGGGTATCTCGACGGCTGGTTCAAAGACACCGGGGTCACGAACGCGTACTTTCCGATGTTCATCCCCGAGGGGCATCTCGAGCGCGAGAAGGACATCGTCGAGGGGTTCGACCCCGAGGTGGCGTGGGTGACAGAGGGTGGCTACGACGAACTGGAGGAGCGACTCGCGGTCCGGCCCACGAGCGAGTCCATCATCGCGCCGTTTATCTCCCGGTGGACCCGCTCACACAGGGACCTGCCGATGCGACTCAACCAGTGGTGTTCGGTCGTCCGGTGGGAGGCAACCGAGACGAAGCCGTTTTTCCGGACAAAGGAGTTTCTCTGGCAGGAGGGCCACACCGCCCACCACGACGAGGACGACGCCTGGACGGAGACGATGCTGCGACTCGACCAGTACGAGCGGGTGTACGACGAGGTGCTGGCGATGCCCGTGCTGAAGGGCCGCAAACCCGAACACGACAAGTTCCCCGGCGCACACACAACCACGACTGTCGAGGCGCTGATGCCCGACGGAAAGAGCGTACAGGGCGGAACCTCCCACTATCTGGGCACGTCGTTCGCGGAGGCGTTCGACATCAGTTACGTCGACACCGACCAACAGGAGCGCACCGCCCACACCACCTCCTGGGGACTGTCCTGGCGCTCGATGGGTGCGCTCATCATGACCCACAGTGACGACCAGGGGCTGGTGCTCCCGCCCACACTCGCGGACCCGCAGGTCGTCATCGTCCCCATCTGGCAGGAGGACAACAAGGAGGTGGTGCTGGACTACGCCGCCGATATCGAGACGAGTCTCGCGGAGGCGGGCCTGCGCGTGAACCTGGACGACCGCGAGAACCGCAACCCCGGGTTCAAGTACAACGAGTGGGAGCTAAAGGGCGTCCCCCTGCGGATCGAGATTGGACCGAACGAGTGCGAGGAGGGGGCCGCGACGCTGGTGCATCGCCCGGACGGCGAGACAACGGCCGTCGAGCGCGAGGGACTGGCCGGCACCGTCGACGAGCATCTCGACACGGTGTACGCGAAACTGTACGCCAGCGCCGAGGAGACCCTCGAGGCGGGGGTGCGGGAGGCCGAGAGTCGGGAGGAGATTCTGGGCACCATCGGCCAGTACGGCGGCTACGTCAGGTGTGGCTGGTGTGGCGACGAGGCCTGCGAGGACCCCATCAAGGACGCCATCGCCGCCGAGATTGTGATGGTCCCGCTGGACCGCGACGAGGAGCCAATCCACGACGACTGTGCCATCTGTGGTGACGACGCCGAGGAGACTGCGTACTTCGCCAGGACGTACTGAGAGTCGCTCGGCCCCGACAGTCACGTCTCCACAACTGGACACGTGGTCACAGAGCGGAGGTACGTGGTCGGGCAAACCGACCAGCCGGTCGCCCGAACAAAGGACACAGACCGCAGGCGGGCGGGTGATGTTTACCCAACCACAGACAGATTTAATTGTGTAGAGACCTTCCGTAATAAATAGTATCGGTAGCCGTCGGGTCCCCGCGGCCTCCTCTCCGGTCGTGTGTACTCCGGCGACGCTACCGTGTGATGAGTACACATGGCACGAAAGAGCGCGGTCAGAAACGGAGTCAGCGCACAGCCACCAGTCAGCAGAGCCACAGTGTTCGCGGGTGAGCAACCGGTCGGCGGTCGCCCGGGCAACGAGCAGTGGACCGCGGGTCACAGACGACAGCGTCCCGGCCGCCGCGGAGGTGATGTCGTCCGATGACCGAGCGCAAGCCGACGCTGGCGTCGCTGAGCGAGGAGTACCGGACGACAATCCCGTCGGACCTGCGCCAACCCCGCTCGTTCGAGTGGTATCTGGAGGAGTTGTACGAGGAGCCCCGGGTCGCGCGCAACGCGCCCCAGCGGGTGGCGGATATGTTCGATTTCTACGGTAACGAGTACGACGAGGACACCGGGGTCGTCGAGTACAAACTCGCCTCCGAAGACCCGCTCAACAACGGCGAGAACACGTTCTACGGGCAGGTGGTCCACGACGCGATGCACGAGTTCGTCAACAAGGTCAAATCGGGTGCGCGGGGACTCGGGCCGGAGAAGCGTATTCTGCTGTTGCTCGGGCCGGTCGGGTCGGGCAAGTCCGACTTCGACTCCCAGATTCGGACCTACTACGAGGACTACACCGCGCGGGATGCCGGGCGGATGTACACGTTCCGGTGGACCGACCTCTGTGAGGTCATCCCGGACCAGGACCCCGAGGACAACGTGGTGCGGTCGCCGATGAACCAGGACCCGCTGGTGTTGCTCCCCGAGGAGCAACGCGAGGGTATCGTCGAGGACCTCAACGACCTGCTGGACGCCCCCTACACCATCCGCAACGAACAGGCACTCGACCCCGCCAGCGAGTTCTACATGGACCGCCTGCTGGCACACTACGACGACGACCTGCAGGCCGTGCTAGAGAACCACGTCCAGGTCGTCAGACTGCTGGCCGACGAGAACAAGCGCCAGGCAATCGAGACGTTCGAGCCAAAGGACAAGAAAAACCAGGACGAGACGGAGCTCACGGGCGATGTCAACTACTCGAAAATCGCCATCTACGGCGAGTCGGACCCGCGCTCGTTCGACTACGCCGGGGCCTTCTGCAACGCCAACCGGGGCATCTTCTCCGGCGAGGAACTGCTGAAACTCCAGCGTGAGTTCCTGTATGACTTCCTGCACGCCACCCAGGAACAGACGATAAAGCCGAAAACCAACCCCCGTATCGACATCGACCAGGTTATCGTCGGGCGGACGAACATGCCGGAGTACCGCGACAAGAAAGGCGACGAGAAGATGGAGGCGTTCAACGACCGGACAAAGCGCATCAACTTCCCGTACGTGCTCTCGTACGAGAACGAGGCCCAGGTCTACCGGAAGATGCTGCGCAACGCCGACCTGCCGGAGATTCACGTCGAGCCACACACCCTGGAGATGGCGGGTCTGTTCGGTGTGCTCACTCGCATCGAAGAGCCCGACGCGAGCAGCATCACGCTCATCCAGAAGGCAAAGGCCTACAACGGCGAGATCGACGAAACCGACGACATCGACGTGAAGAAGCTCCGCGAGGAGGCCGAGGAGTCGGTCGACATCGCGGAGGGGATGGACGGTGTCTCGCCGCGGTTCATCGGCGACGAGATCGCCGAGGCGCTGATGGACTCGATGCACCGCTCGCGCACGTTCCTCTCGCCGCTGTTGACGTTCAACCACCTGGAGGGGAACCTCGAGAACCACGGCTCAATCTCGGCGGAGATGTTCGAGACCTACTACCGCTATCTGGAACTGGTGCGCGAGGAGTACAAGAAACGCGCAATCGAGGACGTCCGGCACGCGCTGGCCTACGACGTCGACGAGATACAGCGCCAGGGCGAGAAGTACATGGACCACGTGATGGCCTACATCGACGACGACACCGTCGAGGACGAGATCACCGGACGCGAGCAGGAACCGGACGAGCAGTTCCTGCGCAGCGTCGAGAAGAAGCTGGAGCTGCCGGAGGACCGCAAGGACGACTTCCGCCAGGAGGTCGCAAACTGGGTCTCACGCCGGGCCCGCGAGGGAGAGCCGTTCGACCCGCAGGACAACGACCGCCTGCGCCGCGCGCTGGAGGCCAAACTCTGGGAGGACAAGAAACACAACATCAACTTCTCGGCACTGGTGACCAGCGGCGAGATGGACGACGAGGAGCGCAACGAGTGGATCGAGGCGCTGCTCGACCAGGGCTACTCCACGGAGGGCGCAAAGGAGGTCCTGGAGTTCGCCGGGGCAGAGGTCGCAAAGAGCGAGATGGAGGACTGAGATGGCAAAACGAGGGCGCGACCGCAACCGGCGGACCGGCGCGGACGGCGAGCGCCGGACAGGCTCGGACAACGAGCAGACCGTGTCCGGCGAGGTGGACAGCGACGCGTTTCTGACGGCGGCCGACGAGGAACTCGACGCAACCTACGAGGAGCCACTGACGATTCCGGCGTACGTGGACACGCTGCTCTCGGAACCGGGGCTCGGGGCACACGCCTCGAAGTACCTGCTCGCGGCAATCGAACACGCCGGCACCCGGACCGTCGTCGAGGAGGGCGAGGAGACCGAGCGGTACCGCTTTTTCGACGACCCGTGGAACACCGGCGAACACGCCATCCTCGGCAACACCGCGGTGCTCAACCGCTTCGTCGACGACCTGCGCTCCATCGCGGCTGGCCGGGGCAAAGAGGAGAAGATACTCTGGCTCGACGGCCCGACGGCCACGGGCAAGTCGGAGCTGAAACGCTGTCTCGTCAACGGGTTGCGGGAGTACTCCAAGACCGAGGAGGGGCGGCGTTACACCGTCGAGTGGAACGTCGCGGGCGCGGGCAGCGGCCCGGGCACGGGGATGACCTACGGGCGCGAACAGCCAACCGACGAGGACGACTGGTACGCCAGCCCGGTGCAGTCACACCCGCTGTCGGTGTTCCCACCCGCGGTCCGTGAGGAGCTGGTCGCGGAGCTGAACACCCGCCTCGACGACCACATCCCGGTGCGGGTAAAGGCCGAACTGGACCCGTTCTCCCGGGAGGCCTGCGAGTTTCTGGAGGAGCAGTACCGCCGCGAGGGTGTCGAGGACCTGTTCTCGGCGGTGACGGACCCGGCCCATCTCAGGGTAAAGAACTTCGTGGTCGACGTCGGCCAGGGCATCGGCATCCTCCACTCCGAGGACGAGGGGCCGCCAAAGGAGCGACTGGTGGGTTCCTGGATGCAGGGGATGCTCCGGGAACTGGACTCCCGGGGCCGGAAGAACCCGCAGGCGTTCTCCTACGACGGCGTGCTCTCGCAGGGCAACGGGCTGGTCACCATCGTCGAGGACGCCTCCCAGCACGCAGACCTGCTGCAGAAGCTGCTGAACGTCCCAGACGAGGGCCGTGTCAAACTCGACAAGGGCATCGGGATGGACGTCGACACACAGCTCATCATCATCTCGAACCCGGACCTGGACGACCAGTTGGACAAACACACCGGTCGCGAGGGGGCGGACCCCCTGCGGGCGCTCAAGCGCCGACTCGACAAACACGAGTTTGGCTACCTCACCAACCACTCTCTGGAGACGGAGCTGTTGCGCCGCGAACTGACCGACGAGACCAGTGTCTGGGAGGCCGACTCCCGGGACCAGCTCGAGGAGTGGATACAGGCGCCGCTGTCGGTGGCCGTCCGCGACAGCACCGACACTGTCAGAGAGCGCGAACTCGCGCCACACGCGCTGGCGGCGGCGGCGATGTACGCGGTTGTTTCGCGGCTCGTAACCGACAACCTCTCGGGTCGGTTCGACCTGGTCGACAAGGCGCTGCTGTTCGACCAGGGGTACCTCCGGGAGGGTGACGAGCGCATCGACATCGAGGACGTGGGGGTCAGCGACGCCGCGGCCGACGGTGAGCGGGGCATCCCGGTCACGTTCACACGTGACATCATCGCCGACCTGCTCCACGAGGAAACTGACCGGTACCACGAGGAGCTTCCCGTCGCGGACGTGGTGATGCCCCGCGACGTGCTGAACGCGATGGCGGAGGGGCTGACCGACGCGCCGGTGTTCTCGACGACAGAGGCCACCGAGTTCGAGGACCGCGTCACGCTGGTGAAAAACTACGTGTTCGAGCGCCAGGAGGCGGACGTGCTCGACGCGATGATGGCCGAGAAACGCGTCGACGAGGCGACAATCGAGGAGTACGTCAGACACGTCTACGCCTGGGCGGAGGGCGAGCGACTGGAGAACGACCGCGGCGAGCGGGTCGAACCGGACCTGCTCCGGATGAAGCTGTTCGAAATCGAGCATCTCGGCCGGTTCACCGAGACCGACTACGACGGCGAGCGGCCGACCCAGGCGGTCCAGAAGTTCCGCCGCGAGCAGATCATCACCGCACTGAACCGCCACGCGTGGCGCCAGCGCGACGAGGAGTTCCGCGTCGAGGATGTCGCCCCGAGCGAGATTCCCGTTGTCGAGGCGGTGCTCGGCAGTCACGACTGGGACGACGTCCGACGGACGTTCGAGGACTTCGACCCCGCCCGGTGGGACGACCCGCCGGGTGGGACCGAGACGGAGCGACTCAAGCGGGAGACAATCGACCGGATGCAGGAGATGTTCGAGTACAGCGAGGCGTCGGCGGAGTTAACCAGCCGACACGTCATGAGCCAGGTGAGCTACCGATGGGACTGAGAGACGATATCGAGCGGTACCGGGAGGTCGGCGAGAGTCGCCGGCAGGACCTCGCGGAGTTCATCCAGTACGGTGACCTCGGCGGGAGCAGGGGCGACCAGATACGCATCCCGATAAAGATAATCGACCTGCCCGAGTTCGCCTACGACCAGCGCGACATGGGCGGTGTCGGCCAGGGTGACGGCGGAACGCCCGAACCCGGCGAACCCGTTGGCCGTCCCGAGGAGGGCGACGAGGACGGCGACCCCGGCGAGGAGGAGGGTGAGCACGAGTACTACGAGATGGACCCCGAGGAGTTCGCCGAGGAGCTCGACGAGGAACTGGGCCTGGACCTGGACCCGAAAGGCAAGCAGGTCGTCGAGGAGATCGAGGGCGATTTCACCGACATCACGCGCACCGGCCCCTCGAGCACGCTCGATTTCGAGCAGCTGTTCAAACAGGGGCTGAAACGCAAACTGGCGATGGATTTCGACCGCGAGTACGTCCGGGAGGCGCTGAAAGTCGACGGCTGGGGGCCCGCCGCGGTGTTCGAGTGGGCCAGAGTCGAGGAGAACCTGCCGGTCTCGCGGGCCTGGATAGACGAGCAGTACGACGAGATTCCAAACAGCGAGTTGACCGTCTACGAGAGTATCGAGGCGATGAACGAGGCCGTCGAGAAGGAGGACACCGCACAGCGCATCCGGCAGGAGGGTGTCGACCAGATACCGTTCCGCCGCGAGGACGAGCGTTACCGCTACCCGGAGATAATCCAGGAGCGCGAGAAAAACGTCGTCGTCGTCAACATCCGGGACGTCTCGGGCAGTATGCGCGAGCACAAGCGGGAACTCGTCGAGCGGACGTTCACGCCGCTTGACTGGTACCTGCAGGGCAAGTACGACAACGCCGAGTTCGTCTACATCGCCCACGACGCGGAGGCCTGGCAGGTCGAGCGCGACGAGTTCTTCGGCATCCGCTCGGGCGGGGGGACCCGTATCTCCAGCGCCTACGAGCTGGC
>JAQCNG010000359.1 GCA_028275145.1 Halovenus sp.
GTCGCGACGACGTTCTCCTCGCACATCGCCCGGGTGAAGTCACTGGTCGAGTTCGCCGACGACATCGGCCGTCAGCCGGTGTTGCTGGGCCGCTCGATGGAGAAGTACTCCGGCACCGCGGAGCGACTCGACTTTGTCGAGTTCCCCGAGGACCTCGGGATGTACGGCCACCGGAAGTCGGTCGACCGGACGTTCAAACGCATCATGAACGAGGGCAAAGGCGAGTTCCTGCCCATCGTGACGGGCCACCAAGGCGAGCCACGCGCGATGCTCACCCGGATGGGTCGCGGCGAGACGCCGTACGAACTCGCGGACGGTGACAAGGTGGTCTTCTCGGCACGGGTCATCCCGGAGCCGACCAACGAGGGCCAGCGCTACCAGGCCGAGCAGTTGCTCGGGATGCAGGGCGCGCGCATCTACGACGACATCCACGTCTCGGGGCACCTTCGCAGCGAGGGTCACTACGAGATGCTAGATGCACTCCAGCCCCAGCACGTCATCCCCGCCCACCAGGACCTGAGTGGGTTCTCCCCGTACGTCAATCTGGCAGAGAACAACGGCTACACGGTCGGTCGGGACCTGCATATCAGCCGGAACGGCCAGCTCATCCAGCTGGTCGACTGAGATGTCCGAACTCGGGGGTGTCGAGCAGGCGCTGGACCACCGGCGCGGGCACATCAACGACGCGCTCCTGGCGGCGGTCCCGGTGGAGAAGCCAGAGCGGTTACACGGCGCGGCGCGACACCTGCTCAAGGCGGGTGGCAAGCGCCTCAGGCCGGCGCTTTTGCTCATGTCTGCGGAGTCGCTCGCGGCGGTCGACCCCGATTCGCCGGTCGACTACCACCGGTTCCCGGCCGCCGACGGTGGTTCGGCCGACGTGCTGGCGGCGGCGACGAGTGTCGAACTCGTCCAGACGTTCACACTGGTCCACGACGACCTCATCGACGACGACGACGTCCGCCGCGGGGTCCCGGCCGTTCACCGGCGGTACGACGACTCGACGGCTATTCTTGCCGGTGACGTGCTCCACGCCCGGGCGTTCGAACTGCTGCTCGGGACGGGGGCCTCGCCGGAGCGCTCGATGCGCGCGCTCGCCCGCCTCGCGCGGACCTGCGCCGAAATCTGCGAGGGGCAGACAGCCGACATCAGACTCGAGGAGCGCAGCCAGGTCACCGTCGAGGAGTACATCGACATGATAGACCGGAAGACGGGTGTCCTGTTTGCCACGTCGGCCAGTCTGCCCGCGATACTGCTCGGCCACGAGGACGCCGTCGACCCGCTGGCATCCTACGGTCGCGAGATCGGCCGTGCGTTCCAGATTCACGACGACCTGCTCGACCTGACGACCCCGACAGAGACGCTCGGGAAACAGCGCGGGAGTGACCTCGTGGAGGGCAAGCGCACGCTCGTGAACGTCCACGCGCGCCAGCAAGGGGTCGACGTCGACGAACTGCTCGCGGAGGAGACGGCCGCCAGCGTGACCGACGCCAGGATAGACGACGCAGTCGCGGTGCTGGAGGAGGCCGGCAGTCTCGAGTTCGCCCGCGAGCGCGCCCGGGAGTTCGTCGAGCGCGGCAAGGACCACCTCGATGCGCTCCCACAGAACCAGTCCCGCCGACTGCTCACCGACACCGCTGACTACCTCGTCGAACGGGACTACTGAACCGGGCCGCCGACGCGGTCCTCGCGTTCGGGATTCGAGACACCCCTTCCTGTGCACCGTAGAGGGTCCGCAGCGTCAATCTCTGCGGTGTGGCGGTGAGAGACGCGGAGTCCCGGACGCCGCCCGCGTGGCGTTCAGGGTCCGTACAGCGGTTCGTTCTCCCCGGACGACCAGTTCACGACAGCAACCCCGTCGACCGCACGGGACTCGCCGGGTGCAATCGACCAGTCAGGGGTGGGCCGACAGTCGGGCCACGTGGGGAGCGTGGCTCACAGGTCCAGGTTGGCGTGCCAGGCACCGGCGTCGGACTCGGCAACGCGGTCGTCCATGTCGGCGAGCAGCGAGACGGCACGGTTGGCCACCCGGACGGCCCGGCCCTCACCCTCGGTCCGGAACTCGCCGGTCGTCCGGTCGGCAAAGACCGTACAGACCGCTCCGGCCCGGAGTCCGTAGATACCCGCGAGCGTCAGCAGCATGCTCGCCTCCATCTCGAAGTTGAGCACACCCGCGCGCCGGAGTTCCTCGATTCGTTCCTCGGCCTGTCGGCCCCGGAAGCCGCCGAACCCCTCGCGGCTCTGCCCGGCGTAGAAACTGTCGGTGCTCGCCGTCAGTCCGAGGTGGTAGGTGTAGCCGAGTTCCTCGGCCGCGGCCGCGAGCGCCGAGACGACCGCGTGGTCGGCGACCGCGGGGTACTCCGGACGGACGTACTCGGCGCTTGTCCCCTCCTGTCGAACGGCACCGGTCGTGATTATCAGGTCACCGACGTCCGTTTCGGGCTGGATTGCCCCACACGAACCCACCCGGAGGAAGGTGTCGGCACCCACCCGGGCGAGTTCCTCGACCGCTATCGCGGCCGACGGCGACCCGATGCCCGTCGACGTCGCCGAGAGCTGGGTCCCGTTGTAACTGCCCGTGACTGTCCGGTACTCGCGGTGGTCCCCGACGACATCGTGGTCGTCCCACTCCGCCGCGATACGGTCGACCCGCTCGGGGTCCCCCGGCAGCAGTACCGCGTCCGCGACGTCGCCCGACCGGAGTTCGAGGTGGTACTGCTCGTCCTCGCGGGGGTCCTCGCTGCCCCCGCGGTTGGCGACATCGTCATCGTGGGACGGGTGGCTCTGGTCGTGGCCGTCACCGGCGTCTCCCGCGGGCCGGTCGTCGCTGTTGTTGCTCATTGCTCAGCCACCCCGTCGAGATGTGCCGCGGCAATCGGTTCGGGGAGCAACTCGCCGAGTTCGTAGGTTTCGACGCCATCGTGGCTCTCACAGGCAATCTCGAACTCGGGTGGACAGAACTCCGCGAGGGACTGGCGACACATCCCGCAGGGTGTCACGCCGTCTCGCTCCCCGGAGACGACCGCGAGTCGGTCGAACCGCCGCCGCCCGTCCGCAACGGCCGTCCCGAGCGCGACCTCCTCGGCGTGGAGGCTGTTCGAGTAGTTCGCCACCTCGACGTTACAGCCCGTGTAGACTGCCCCCTCGCTCGTCTCCAGTGCCGCTCCGACGGCGTACCCGGAGTAGGGGATGTGGGCGTTGCCGAGCGCGTTACGTGCCGCCTCGAGTAACTGCTGCATGAACCTGTTTGGACCACCACGGGCAAATAGCTGTGCGATACTCCCCGGGAGACAGCGTCAGTTCGCGGCGGAGTCAGTCGTCGTCGGTTTCGCTGGTGATGACCGCCTCCTCCCCGTCGCTGAATCCGGCCGACTCCTCCTGACGGCGCCTCGCGTCGGGGTCGTACTTCGCCTCGATCTGCTGGAACCGCGGCACGAAAGAGAGTTCGTGGTGGCTCTCGGTCTCGTGGCCGAGATACCGGTCCTCGAGGTCGAACTGTGCCTGCTCGTCGTTGTCGGCGATGTTCTTGAAGTCCTCGTAGACCGCGTGTGCCCCCGAGTGGAGGGCAAACAGAGTGATGAAGATGTAGTTGTACCCCAGGCCGCCCAGCTCCGAGAACGTCAGCGGGTCCTCCTCCTCGCTCCAGGCGAAACTCGAGGAGTAGTTGAACGCGAGTTTCACATCGGGGTGTGTCTCCTGTAGTGTCTCGGCGTACTCGACAGCGTCCTCGCGGGAGGGGTCGGGCATCTCCGGCCAGACGATATCGACGCCCGCGTCCGCGTAGATGCGCCCCCGCTCGAGGTGTTCCTCCCAGTCACCGTTTGCCGAACCGTAGGCGTCGGTCCGGGCGATGATGATCGTATCCTCCGACTGCTTCGCGTCGACGGCCGCGCTGAACCGTGCCTCGGCGTCCTCGCGCGAGATGATCTGCTTGCCGGCGATGTGGCCACACCGTTTCGGTGTGGTCTGGTCCTCGATGTGGACCGCCGCGACGCCGGCCTTCTCGTACTCGCGGACGGCACGCCGGACGTTGTGAGTGCCCCCGTAGCCGGTGTCACAGTCCGCGACGATGGGCAGACTCGTTGCCTCCACCTGCCGTTTGGCGTTCTCCACCATCTCCCGCATGTCGACCATCTCCAGATCCGGGAACCCGAACTGGCCGAGCACCGTCGAGTATCCCGACATGTACACCGCATCGTGGCCGGCCATCTCCGCCAGGCGCGCATCCAGCGCGTGGTACGTGCCGGGCGCGAACACGAACTCCTGGCTGTTCAGCTTCTCGCGCAACTCCCGTGCCTTTGGATTGTCCAGATTGTCCCGGATGTGCGGCTCTGTGCTCTTGACTCGACTCGCGACCTCGTCGATACCGCCGTCGTTCTGTGTCATGAGTTCTGGTGACCGCGCCTGTTGGCGCGTGTCGATCGGCAGTTTGGAGGAGTTGGCCGGCGGTAAAAAATGTTATGAACGATAATGATGATAATAGCGTATCACTATATACGATACTAGGTGCCTAGAACGAGTCGTGGTGACAGCAACCACGCGGCGGGCGGGTGGGACCGTCTACACGGCACAGAGCGCTACCGTCCAGCCGAGATTTTTCCCAGATTCGTTCATATCTGTGTCGGTCATCCGCGAGGACTGGGGGGGCGTGAGCAAAGTCCTGAAAAAAACTCCGGCGGGTTACCGTGAGTGACCCTACTCCGTGGGTGGAACCTCGGTGACGGTGCCGACGCCTTTGCTGCGGCCCTCGCGGAAGACGAATCGCTGTCCCTCCTCGACGAGATACGGGCGGAACTTGAACTGGACACGTGCCCGCCCGGAGTCCCCGGGGAGCAGGCGGCCCTCGCGGGGGTAAAACGCCGCTGCCTCGCTGACAGTCTCGAGGTGGACAACGGGTTCGTAGCCGCTGTTGATGCGGGTCGGGTGGTTCAGCACCACCACGTCGGCCTCGAACTCGCGGACCGGTTCTGGGTCAGCCTCGCGGGGAATCAGTGCCATGCCCCGCTCCATCTCCGACTCGTCGACGCCTTTCAGCGCGATGCCGACGATGCGGCCGGCGCGGGCCCTGTCGACCCGGTGGTAGTGCATCTCGATGCTCCGGACCTCCACGTCACGAAAGCTCCCGTCCGGCATCGGTCCGAGCGTCAGTTGATCGCCGGCCTCCACGGTGCCGGACTCGATGGTGCCGGAGGCCACCGCGCCGACACCGGTGACGCTGTATGTCCGGTCGACGTACATCCGGAACTGCTCCCCGTCCGGCTCTGGGCCGGTTCTGGGCAGACGCTCGAACAGACTGTCGAGCGTCTCCAGCCCCTGCCCGGTGACGGCGCTCGTGGTCACCACCGGAACGACCGTGTCACCGACCTCCTCGACGGCGACATCGACCCCGTGGCGCTCGACACGCAGCGGTGTCTTGTCCACGTCACGGAGGAGTTGCTCCACCTCGCGCTCGACCTCGTTCAGCCGCGACGCCTCGACGATATCGGCTTTCGTGATGGCGACAACCGTGGGGAGCTCCGTCGCAAGCAGGATGCCGAGGTGCTCGCGGGAGGTGCGGGTGGGGCCGTCGTCGGCGGCGACGGTCAGGAGACCGTAGTCGAGTTTCTGACCGACCAGTCCCCGGATGGTCGTGCGCAGCCACGGCTCGTGGCCCACCGTGTCGACAAAGGAGACCAGCCTGTCGGCCTCCTCGACGACACGGGCCCGGTCACCCTTCCGGTGTGGGTTGTCCATCCGCACCGGCCCCTGGTCGTCGAAGCCGTAGACCCCGTAGGAGAGGTCCGCCGAGAGCCCGCGCTCGATCTCGTGGGGCTGGATGTCCAGATATCCGCGGGTGCCGCCCTCGCCGTCGTCGGCCTGACCGGTGACAAGCGAGCCAACGAGCGTGGATTTGCCGTGGTCGACGTGGCCGGCCGTGCCGACGACGATGTGCTTGTCGTCCTCGATGACGGTTCCCTCGCGGATGGTGGCCACGCCGACCAGCCCCGCCTTTTTTTCCTCGTCTGCACTCCAGGTCTGAACGTCCGCGATGTGGACATCGGCCTCATCGGCGAGCAGTGAGAGCACGTCCATCGACTCCGAGAACTCCGTGGGCGGTATGCCGGCGACACCGCCGTCGTCGGTGACGCCCACGACGTAGGTTGCCTCGCCGTCCCCGGACAGAACGCGATGGCGCATCTGTGCCGCCAGACTCTCCAGTCGGCCGTCGGCCAGGTGCAGGTTCTTTGTGAGTCGTTCCTTGAACTCCACGCTGCCACCCTCGTGTTCGCCCTGTTCGATTGCACGCTCGAGGACGGCCCGGTCAGGGCTCATGTGGATTTATTGCGGACGGCCGAACAAAAGGTTTCCCCGGCCCTCGCTCGGGACCGACACGTACAGCTCCTGAGACCTACGTACGCCTCGGCCCACCGTCCCGGGACGGAGAACGCCCGGGCCGGTGTCGGGGGCACCGACGACCGGGAGTGCCGTGCTGGCGAACAGACGACACGAACGCTCCGCGACGTGGTGTGCCGTACAGTCGTGGGCCACGCCGCGGCGGTTGCTCAGGACACAGACTGACTGGTCTCGTCCCCGTACTTGAACCCCCGGACGAACCGGTGGATGCACACAGCCCCGGTTCAGTCCACCGACTCGCGGAGCAGGTGTACGGCATCCAGAAACCCCGCTCCGTACGTTCCCGCTGTCACGCGGTCGGCCGCCGCTCTGGCCGCGTCGTCGGCGTTCCCGACGGCGATTGCTCGGTTTGCGACCTCGAAGGTGGAGACGTCGTTCTGGGAGTCACCGACAGCGGCGAACGCCTCGGGGTCGAGTCCGAGTTCGCCCGCGAGCGTCCGCAGAGCGTTACCCTTGCTCACGTCGGGCGATTTCACGTGGTACGCGTACCCCGTGTCGACCACGGTGAGTCCGTGTTCGTCCGCGATGCGCTCGAGTGGAGGGAGTGGCGACTCGCGGCTCACCGCGAGCTCTGTCTCGCGCCAGCGGTTGACGAGGTCCGTCTCCGGCCACCCTGTGGTGTACCCCTCCGCCCGGTACGCCTCGACGACCGCCTGTGCCCTCTCCGGGGACCCCTCGAACTGAATCGACTCGGTCGGGCCGGAGATGACCACACCGCCGTTCTCGGCGATGACCAGCGTCTCGCGGCCGAGAAACTCACACAGGGCAACCGGGTACGGCATCGACTTCCCCGTCGCGACGATGAGCGTCGACGGCCAGGACCGACAGACCGGCATCACGCGCGGGTCGAGCCCGCGGTCCGGGCCCGTGAGCGTGCCGTCGATGTCCACCGCCAGCGGCGGGAGCGAGTCCGGCAGTAGCTCCGTTAGCTCCTCGCCCGCGGGCAGGCCCATCTCGTGGTCGTCGCGGGTCACTGGTCGGCCCCCGAGTTGTCCCGCACCGCGAGTCCCTCACCCTCGACGGTGACCTCGAAGGGGAAACACAGTGTACAGAGCTCGACACCGAGGTCGGTGAGCTGGATACGCTTGTACGCTGTCCGCGAGCGCTTTGCCCGTGTGCGTGCCTGTTCGACGTGTGACTGTGCCTCGAGTATCTCGTAGCGCTTGAGATTGTCGACCGGGTCCTCCGACACCTCGGCGACGCCGAGTCGCCGGAGGTTCCGGACGTAGGTGGGTGTCCGGCGCTGTGTCCGGCAGCCTGCATCCCGCCCCAGCATCGTTAGATTCCGCGCGACGCGCCACTTCTTCGGGGGGAGATACTGCCTGTCGTAGATGTCGACGACCCCCTGTGGACCCTCGACGGCGAGCACGCGGAGGATGCGGGCCTCGTCGGTCGAGAGCTGTTCGAGTATCGACCCGAACGCGGGGTGGACCGACTCGTCCCGGCCGACCTCCGCCGACTGCGAGACGAGCCGTGCGCCACGCTCCTGTAGCGCGTCACGGGTCAGCGGGCGGGAGTCGACAGCCTCCTCCTGATGGGTCTCCAGCCACGCCGACTGCTCCTCACCGATGTCGATGCCCGCGCGCTGTAGTTCGTCGAGGGTTATCGCCCGCGTCGTGGTCAGAAGCTCCGCCGGCGACCCCGCGTGGGTGGCGGCGTACGCCAGCCGCGTTCCCACACGGATACCCGATTCGACGGAGTTCCCGCTTGCCTGCTGGGTCATCGACGCTGCCAGCCGGGCGAGCCGGAACGGGTCGATCCCACTGTCTGGGCTCTCCCCATCCCGGGTCGCCCCGTCCCGTGGGTCCGAGAACAGCGCACCGGGCCCGCTCGCGGGGTCTGCTACGTCGGCGAGCATCCGCTGGAGCCCGGACTGGAACCGGTCCACGTCCGCCGGGTCGACTCTCGTCGGGTCGCGGAGCCCCACCTCTAGCACGTCGAGCGCGTCCGCGAGGGCACCACTGTCGGCGACGGAGAGACCCGACAGAGACTCCTCGAGCAGGTCCAGCAGACCGTCCACGTCCACGTCGTCGCGGCCCTCCGGGTCGAGCAGGAACCGTTCGAGCATCGAGAGTAACTCGGCCAGCGTCTCGGGGTCAGAGCCGGCCGCCCCGTCGACGGTGTTCTGGAGGATGCCCACAAGTCTGTCGACCTGGTCGGCGCTGAGCGCCTCGGCCTCGATTGCCTCCTCCAGCAGGTCGAACATCCGGTCGATTTCGCCGGGCGGGAGGTCACCGCCACGCACCTGGTCTGGCTCTTCCTCGCTCATGCCCCGGTCACCGCGAGTAACTGGAGGAGGCCGGCGACGAACCCCAGGGTCGCCCCGAGCATGACGAGCATCCACTCGTCCTCCTGGAACGCCGGCCGCAGCAGGCCGATGAACTCCTCGGGCGGGAGCGCGACGAGTCGCTCGTAGATGAGCCTCTCGATTGCCTCGCTGCGCTCCTCGTTGAACTCGGGGTCGTACAGCGGGTGAATTGTCCTTTCGATGCTCTCCTCCGCAAACGCCTCGCGGGCACGCTCGTACCGGTCACTCCCGCTCGTGATGCGGATGACCGGTGCGGCGAGTCCGACTGCGCGGTCGACCTCGGGACGGATTGCGTCGCGTATCATCTTTCGTGTGCGGTCCGACTGGTTGCCGTGCAACAGGTTGTGTGCGAGATTCGACACCGTTACCACCTCCTCGGCAACGAGTTTCGCGTAGGTCTTGCCTGCACTTTGTTGTCGCTTGGTAAAAACGCCCTGAACCGTGAACGGCCCCACCTTTTGTTCCTCGATGGGATAGAAGATGAGATGCAGCGCTATCCAGTTTGTCATGTACCCGACGGCCACGCCCGCAACCGGGAGCACCCACCACCGGTCGATGTAGAGAAACAGCGGAATCGAGAACGTCCCCAGAAATGTCCCGATGTAGAACCCGGAGTTGATGACAAAGTCGAGTTCCCGGTCGCCCACCTCCAGAAACATCCGGTTGCCGGTCTCGGGGTTCCGGTCGATGTGGTCGGTTATCATCTCCTTTGCGTCGAGCACCTCGTCGATGTTCTCCGCAATCTGGTCGGTAATGTTCTCGGCGATGTGGGGGAGTCGCCTCTGGACACGGGCGTGGATGAGTTCGCGCACCTGCACCGGCGTGTTCCGCCACAGTTCGGGGTACTCCCTCCGGAGCACCTCGTCGGTCAGGTCGCGGATCTCGTCGCTCGAGTTCGTGGCGATCTGGCCGGCGATAGCCTCCGGGTCGAACGCCTCGTAGAACTCCCGTTCTGTGGCGAGTTTGGCCACACCCTTCTCGGCCGCGATGTTGCCCATCTTCTCCGAGCGTGACGGGATGATGCCCTGCCAACCGACCTTTCCTTTCATCATGCCGGGTATCTGCCGGAACCTCCGGGGCAGTGCCGGCGCGAGCGTCTTCAGCCCCGGCACTCGAACCCCGACGAAATCAACCGGATAGAACAGAAACCGGATTGCGAGCCAGTTTGTCGCGTACCCGATAAACCCCGTTATCAGCGGGATGAGCAGCAGTCGCCACTCGAACGGCAACAGCGCAAGCGCGGTCACGGGTCGGTTCCTCCCGTCTCCGGGTGTGTCGGCGGGGGGCTGCTGTTACGACGACCGAGGCCACCCCTGACGGTATCGCCTGCCCGCCTGCCCCGTCTCTCACGATGTGGAGCAACAGCCACGGTTCTCGGTTCGTATCTCACCGGCCGTGGTTAAGTTTCATGTGGTCTCCCGGGCACACACCTGCGAGCGACGTCGGGCCAGCGCGATGGTCGTGCCGGCCGGGTTCCACTCGCAGGGTTTGGGTGTCGGTCGGGGAACAGTTTCGTCATCTACTTTGCCTGCTGGACACTACCGGATGCCAATGGAGACGTTGGACCACCGCCGGGACCGAATCGAGGAACACCTCGAGGCGGTGCTCGACGGGACGGAACCGGCGCAGTTACGCGAGCAGATGGAGCAGGTCACCCTCTCGGGCGGGAAACGCGTGCGGCCGACGATTACGGTGCTCGTCTGTGACGCTCTCGACGGGGAGATGGAGACGGCGATCGAGTTCGCGGTCGGTATCGAACTGGTCCACAACGCCTCACTGGTCGTCGACGACATCATCGACGAGTCAGAGCTCCGCCGCGGCGGGCAATCGGCCTGGATGGCCTCTGGTCACGGACCGGCCATCGTCACCTCGGACGGGTTGCTCGGCGAGGCGTTCTCGCTGTTCGCCGTCGACGGCCAGGCAATCGAGACGGTCTCGGAGGCGCTGGTCCGTCTCGGCGAGGGCGAGGCGACCGAACTGCTGACAGAGCCGACCACAGAGGCGGAGTACCTGCAACTCGCGGGTCGCAAGACCGGCGCACTGTTCAGGGCGGCGGCGGAACTCGGGGCGATTGCGGCCGACGCGGACAAACAGACCGTCGAGGCGTTCGGTCGGTACGCCGAGCAGGTCGGGGTCGCGTTCCAGATACGCGACGACGTGCTCGACGCCACCGCCGACAGCGAGCGACTCGGGAAACCCAGCGGGCGCGACGCGGAGCTCGGCCGCCCCTCTATCGTCGAGGTGACGGAACTCTCGCCGGCGGAGGCAGACGAACGCGCCCGCACTCAGTCCGAGGCCGCACTAAACGCGCTCGACGAGGCGAACCTGACCAGCTCTCGGTCCAGAACGTACCTGGAGCAACTGGCGACGTTCGTTGTCGAACGGAAACGATGAGCGTCGTTCGGGTGGTGCTCCGGAACCGAAACGAGGTGTTGCTCTATCGGAGTGGCCCGGACGAGAGGGACTCGGGGCCCTGGACGACGGTGTCGGTGGCCAATCCGACCTTCGACGTGACGCCGTCCGGCGCTGTCGACACAGTCGTCACCGAGCGCGGCACCCTCGACGCCGGAGACATCGAGGCGATTGCGGCCGAACACCGACAACTGCGCGGGTGGCAACCGGTTGGTCACCGGTGAACGGCAAAGGAGTACACTCCGTGCCCCCGAATTTTATCAGGAAGGGCCCCGCCCGTGCACACATGAGACAGACGGTCAGCACCGAAAACGCACCGGCGGCGGTTGGCGCGTACAGCCAGGGTATCAGATCGGACGAACTCCTGTTCACCGCGGGGCAGATACCGCTCACGCCGGAGGGGGACCTGCTTGACGGGGCAGACATCGATGTCCAGACCGAGCAGGCACTGGAGAATCTCGAGGCTGTCCTCGAGGCCGGTGACGCGAGCATCGAGAGCGTGCTCAAGGTCACCGTCTACATGACCGATATCGGCGAGTTCGACACGATGAACGCGGTGTACGAGAGTTTCTTCGAGGGGGACCCGCCGGCCCGGAGCGCCGTCGGGGTCGCAGAACTGCCGAAAGGTGTCGATATCGAGATTGAGGCAATCGCCACCACCGCCTGATGGACCCCGCAGTCGAGTCGAGTCTCCGCTGGGGGGTCGTCGGTGCGCTCACCTTTCTGGTGCTCGTCCAGGGGTATCAAGTCGTCGTCGGTCGATTCGTCGGTATCAGCGCTCTCATCGGCATGGCAGTGGCTGTCGGGGTCTGTAGTGCTGTTCTGACTCACCTGCTGCGCCCGGCCGTCCTGCGGTGGAACGAAAGGCCTTAATCGGCATCTCCTGTTACGTACTCACGGGCCAGAATGGCCGAACGGTAAGGCGCACGCTTGGAGAGCGTGTTCCCATCACGGGATTCTGGGTTCAAATCCCAGTTCTGGCGTATCGTGCTGTGAACGCCCGCTGTGCGACGAGCGGCGGGCCAACGCGGCCAGTGTTGTCACCTCTCTCGGGTTGGCTAACCGCCACACTCCGAAGGAGCCATCAGAACTCGGTGCCACTCGACGGTGCGAGAGAGCGGTTAGCCACCGGGGTCACCGGTGTCCGCCTCTGCTCCCTCGAGAGCCTCTTCTAACCCGTCGGCAACGGCCTCGTCGATGTGACTCTCGCCCCGAAGTTCCCGGTCGTTCCCGTCGTCGTCCTGCGTTTCGGTCACCTCCTCGTCGCCGGTCACGGAGACGAAGATGTTACTCAGTTCCTCGGTTCGCGTTTTGGATTGGCTCTGACTCATCCCATCTATTACTGTGTGTGCCTCCATCATAGAGCTTATACCTAACTCGTTTGGGTCGGTACAACCGCAAGAGGGCGGCGGGATAGACCGCTCAGAGCACGTCGCGCGAGCAGGAGCCACAGAGCGCCTCGTTTTTCTGGTCCACCTCGCGGACCGTCGGGGAGAAGTTCATCACGCAGTGGTTCTTGTCGCAGTGTTCGAGTCCGAGGGTGTGGCCGACCTCGTGAACAACCTCCGTTCGGACGCGGTCCGAGAAGATATCCTCGGCCGACCGCTGCGAGAACCCCCCGTCCGAGGAGGTGTGTAGCCGGTAGGTGGAGATGACGCTGCCGCTCCCACCCAGATACGCCAGACCGAACACGTAGTTTCGGCGGTGGTAGAACAGGTCCTTCGGGGTGATTGCGATGTTTTTGCCGCCGGCCCCCACCCGCTTTGCGAGGTCGATGAACTCCTCGGCGCGGTACTGCTCGCGGGACTCGTCGTAGGAATCGTCCGGGACGGCCTGAGAGTCGTGGACGGTAACATCACACTCGTAGACTTCCCGAAGGACCGTCGAGGCCTCCCGTTTGACCGCTGGCCCGACATCACCCACGGGCACGATATCGACGTGCATACACAGGATTATTCGACGCGCAGAACTAAAAACCTCCGTGCTCGGGTCGACACGTGACACACTCGTCGGTCGTCTCTCGGCGTACGACCGTGTGGTGGAGGTGGGGGTCGGTCACGAACCGTCGGTCGCGGCCGGACTCGCGCGCGCCGGTGTGACCGTCACGGCGACCGATATCCATCCCCGCAACGTCCCCCCGGCGGTGACGTTCGTCGTCGACGATATCACCACCCCGCGGCGGTCGCTGTACACCGGGGCAGCGGCCATCTACGGGCTGAATCTCCCGCCGGAGTTGCACCGTCCGGCACTCGAACTGGCAGACGGCGTCGGCGCCGACCTCCTCTTTACGACCCTCGGCGGGGACCCCCCGGCGGTCCCGGTTACGGCCGAGACACTCCCGGTCGAGACGCTGTACGTGGCGAACCGCTAGTCGCCGGCGGCAGTTGCGTCCTCGCCCGTGTCCTCACTCGCGTCCGTGGCGGCGTCGTCGATGCTGGGCGGGTACTCTCCCCGGTCCAGGACGAGGTCCGACTGCGGGCGCGCCATGCAGGTCAGCGCGTACCTGTCACGCTCGTCCTCTGTCAGTCCACGCGCGGCGGGTTGCGTGACCTCGCCCTCGACGATCTCGGCCGTGCAGGCGAGACACATCCCCACCCGGCAGGAGTACTCCTGTGCGATGCCCTCCTCGATACAGCGCCGGAGAATCGTGTCTGTGTCCGAGACGGTGATGGTCTCGCCCGTCCCGACAAACTCGACGGTGTACTCACTCATACCGTTTGATACAGCGTAATCCTGTAAACAACTTTCGACGGGCGTCTCACCCGGAGAGCGGCGAATCAGCGCCGCCGAGGCGCTGGATTGCCCCGGCAAGCACCTCGACGCCGACCAGCAGCGACTCCTCGTCGACATCGAACGTGGCGGTGTGGTGACCGCCCGGGTGGTCGGTGCCGACACCGACGTAACTCGCGACTCCGCCCTGCTCCTGAACCCGGTCCATCAGGAACGTCGCGTCCTCGCTGCCGCCGAGACTGTCCCGGCGCAGCAACGTCTCGACCCGGTCGGAGCCGTCGGCGACGTCGGCGACCACGTCCACGAGTTCCTCGTCACTCCGGGCGCTCGGTGCCTCCGGACCAGCCTCGACGGTCGAGGTGCAGTCGTGCATCTGTGCGGCGCTCTCGACGACCTGCTCGGCCCGCTCGCGGGTGTACTCCATGAGTTCGGTCGTCTCGCCTCGGACCTCGGCGTGGATGTAGGCCGCCTCGGGGATGATGTTCGGGGCTGTCCCGCCGCCGACGTCGCCCGCGTTGACACGCGTCGCGCCGTCCTCGTGGCGCGCGATACCGTAGAGGTTCTGCACGGCCGTCGCCATCGCCTGGACGGCGTTGCGCCCACGGTTGGGGTTGCCGCCGGCGTGGGCCCCCTCGCCGTGGAACTCCGCCTCGAAGTGCGCAACCGCCAGAAAGTCGTCGATACCCGCGACGACGGCCCCCGTGGGGTGGTCGAGTCCGACGTGGGCCGCAAGCAGTGCGTCCACGTCGTCGAGGTGACCGCTCCGTGCGACCGGTCGGCCCCCGCCGATAACCTCCTCGGCGGGCTGAAAGATCACCTTCAGCTGGCCCTGGAACTCGCTGTCGGCGACCGCCCGGAGCACACCCAGTCCGAAGGTCGCGTGCGCGTCGTGGCCGCAGGCGTGCATGTACCCCTCGTGTTCCGAGCGAAAGCCCGCCGCGGCCGGGCCGTGTTCGCCGTCCTCGGACTCCCGGCGTGGCAGTCCGTCGATGTCGACCCGCAGTGCGACCGTCGGTCCCTCACCGCGGTCGAGTGTCGCGATTGCGCCGGTGTAGCCACCGGCCAGTCGGTCCAGCAGGTCCCCGTCGACATCGTAGCCCCGGGCCTGGTCGAGCCACCGGTCCAGTTCCGCCTGGTCGGGAACACCACCACGCTCGCCCTCGGCCAGTATCTCCGGGCCGACCTGGATGTCGTCGACGTCCAGGTCACGCAGTTGCTCGACGATACGGGCGGTCGTGTAGAACTCCCGCCAGGCAGGTTCGGGACGACGGTGCAGTTCACGCCGGGTCGACCGGAGCCAGTCGCCGTACTCGGTTGCGTCCATGCGAGCACAAACGCATCTGGGAAACTTAACCGCACGGACACAGACTGTCCGTTGTTGCCGTGCCAGACCGTGAGCGGTAAGCCCCGGGCTCCCGAAGAAAGCGGTATGGAAACGAACGTGCTGGACGCCGACCTGCGCCGGCGGACGTGGGAGCTGCTCCAGCCCGGCGACATCGAACTCGACGGGCTGGTCGTCCATACGGCGTTCGACAGCAGCCGGGAACCGGAGATGCACCAGGCCAGCGTCGAGGTTGGGAACATCATCGCCGACCACGCCGGCCACGACCCCGATGAGACGTTCGTCTACTCTGGCACCGACAACACCGAGTTCGCCTCGAACCAGCACCAGGGGCTCACCCTCGACGACGAGTCCTTTGTCTGGGAGTGCCAGCAGTTGCTCCGCGACGGCACGTTCGACCTCGTTTTCTACTTCGAGGCCGACGCCGACGTGGCGGCCGTTCTCGCTGGCGTGCGCGAGGCGGGCTACGACGCGACCGGTGTCAGCGGGAGCGCCGACAGCCCCGCCGACGCCGCAATCGGGGACTGAGACGGTCGTTCGTAATTATCTTCGTGGCCACGTCACAGATAGGTCTGTCAGGGCGTGATACACGCAATTTGTTTCACCATGGCGGTAAAGAGTCACGAACGACCGTATGACTGGGCCGTGTTACGAGACACAGATGGTGTCGGCGGCCCCCCGGACGCGAGACGCCGACACACCGTGGCGGCGAGCGAGCGTCGTACCTCGAAACCCTTGTATGCGGGCGGAAGATAGCCGGAAGCGATGACCGACGACGGGCCAGTGGAGTCGGCAGAGAAAGACGGGCCACCGGCCCGTCCGCCGATGGCACCGTCGGATGTAGAGCAGTTACAGCCACAGGAACAACAGACGAAACTCGTCGACGCGGAGAACCCGCCGCCGGGCAGAGAGCGTGAGGGCGAGATAACGGTTGTCGGCACCGCCCACGTCTCCCAGGAGAGCGTCGAGGAGGTCCGCGAGACAATCGGTGAGGAACGGCCGGACGTGGTTGCGGTGGAACTCGACGAGACGCGCTACCGGCGGCTCAACGGCGAGACACCCGACGACATCGACCCCGGTGACGTCATCTCTGGGAAGACGGTGTACCAGTTTCTCGCCTACTGGATGCTCTCGTACGTGCAGGCGCGACTGGGCGACAGGTTCGACATCGAACCCGGCGCCGACATGATGGCAGCAATCGAGGCGGCAACGGCACAGGGCAGCGGCGTTGCGCTGGTCGACCGGAACATCCAGACCACCGTCCAGCGGCTCTGGAGCCGGATGCGGATACGCGAGAAGCTCTCGATCGTCGCCGCCCTGCTGGTCGAGATGGGCGGTCCACTGACCGCCGCGCTCACCGTTGGCTACTTCTTCGGGTTCACCGGTGCCATCATCACCGCCGCGGTGTCCGGACAGGTGCTGCTCCCGGCCGCGCCGGAGCTGTCGATACCGCTGGTCGGGGGACTGCTGGGGACGCTGGTGTCCGCGCTGGACTGGCTGCTGGTCGCGACTGCTATCGCGCTCGTCATCGCCATCCCCATCGGCGCGTTGCTCGCGCGCTCGACAGCAAACGTCGAGGCCGAGGAGATAGACCTCGAGGAACTGACCGATGCCGACGTCGTGACGGCGATGATAGAGGAGTTCCGGCGCTTCTCCCCGGGTGGGGCGGAGGCGCTCATCGACGAGCGCGACGCCTACATCGCCCAGCGGCTCGTCACCCTCCGGGAGGCCGGCTACGACGTTGTCGCCGTTGTGGGGGCGGGCCACCGGGCGGGCATCGAGAACTACCTGGCACATCCGGAGGAGTTGCCCCCGCCGGAGTCACTGGTCGGCGAGGCCTCCTCGGGCGGTATCATGCCGAAAATCTACAAGGCCATCGGCTACGCGTTCACGCTCGCGTTTTTCGCGTTTTTCGTGTTGCTGGCACTGGCGGGCGTGCAGGGCGAGTTCCTGCTGCGGGTGTTCGTGGCGTGGGTGCTGGTCAACGGCATCGTCGCGGCGTCGCTCGCGCTCGCGGCCGGCGCACACTGGACCAGCGCCG
>JAQCNG010000011.1 GCA_028275145.1 Halovenus sp.
ACGCCCTGAAGTTCGACCTCGATGTTCCCTCAGACCACGCCAAAGACCGGGCCAACCGCCACCTCCGTGCGCCCGAGATACGGGAGATGGTCGACATCATCGAGCGGGTGACAGAGCGGGTCGGCGACCGCGCCGACGTGGCCTTCGACGGTCACTGGTCGTTCTCCGCGAGCGCCGCCGAGCAACTGGCCGACGCGGTCGAACCGTGCGACGTCTGGTGGCTCGAGGACCCTGTCCCGCCGGAGAACCTGGCAGTCCAGGAGCGGGTGACCCGGTCGACGACCACCCCGATTGCGTCCGGCGAGAACCGCTACCGGGTGGGCGAGCACCGCCGCCTCGTCGACGGCACCGTCGACATCGTCTCGCCGGACCTCCCGAAGGTCGGCGGGATGCGGGAGACGCGCAAAATCGCCGACGCCGCCAGCCAGCACAACGTCCCGGTGGCGATGCACAACGTCGCCTCGCCGATTGCGACGATGGCGGCCGCACAACTCGGCGCGGCCATCCCGAACCTGCTCGCCGTCGAGTACCACTCCTACCAACTGGGCTGGTGGGGTGACCTCGTCGAGGAACCGGTCATCACGGACGGACAGATTGAGATTCCCGAGCGGCCGGGCCTGGGCCTGACCCTCGACACCGACGTGCTCGCGGACCACCTCGTCGAGGGAGAGCAACTGTTCAGATGACACTCGTGACCGTCGGCGAGACGATGCTACGGCTCTCGCCGCCGCCGGGCGAGCGTCTCTCACGGGTCGACCAGTTCGACGTCCACGTCGGCGGCGCAGAGAGTAACGTCGCGGTGGCGGCGGCGGCGCTCGGTCTCGATGCTGCGTGGCTGTCGGCCCTGCCCGAGACACCGCTGGGCGAGCGTATCACCCACGCGCTCCGGGCTGAGGATGTCACCACGCACGTCCGGTGGACCGACGAGGGCCGCGTCGGGACCTACTACTTCGAACCGGGGGCCCACCCTCGCGGGGGGGCCGTCCACTACGACCGGACCGGCACCCCGATTCGAGACGTGACACCGGCGGAACTGCCGACCGGACCGGTCACCGACGCGACCTGTCTGTTCACCTCCGGCATCACACCCGCGCTGTCGGACCAACTGGCGAACACGACCGAACACCTGCTGGAGATGGCGGGGGAGGCCGGGGTGCAGACGGCGCTCGACTGCAACTACCGGTCGAAGCTCTGGACCCCGGGCGAGGCGCGCGAGACGCTGACCGCGCTGTTCCCGGCGGTCGACACCCTGTTCGTCCCGGCCCGTGACGCCCGGGCGGTGCTCGACTGCACCGGTGACGCCGAGACAATCGCGCGGGCGCTCACCGACCGCCACGGGTTCGAGACGGTCGTCGTGACGCGCGGCGCGGACGGCGCGGTGGCACTCGACGACACCGTCCACGAACAACCGGCCTTCGACACCGACACTGTCGACCCGGTCGGCTCCGGTGACGCCTTTGTCGGTGGCTACCTCGCCTGCCGCCTCGCGGGTGGGACCGTTCCCGGGGCGCTCGAACAGGGCGCGGCCACGGCCGCACTCAAGCGCACTATTGCCGGTGACATGGCCGTTGTCTCCCCCGCCGAGGTCGACCGCGTCAGGGCCGAGAGCGAACTCCGCCGCTGACCCCCGCCCGGTCCGTTCCTGTTCTCTCACAGTCCCTTTGCCGAGCGACCGCCGTTCGGGGCCGTGCCCGCTGTCGGTTGTCGGTGGTCAGCACACCCGGGACACACCGCCGTTCGGGGCTACCTCGATTTACTACGGTTCGAGTAAAGGTTTATATCCGCGGGTCGTCAACAGCCAGTTATGGCCACTAGCAACACGTCCAACAGGGAACAACTGCACATCGGCGGCGACTGGCGGGCCGCCGAGGAGCACATCGAGGTGACAGACCTCGCAGAGGGCGGTCGGTTCGCCCGGGTCGCGGCGGCGACACCCGGGGACGCGGAGGACGCGCTCGCGGCCGCCAAGCGCGCGGAGTTCGACCTCCGGGAGACGACAATCGTCGAGCGGGCGGACTGGATGCACGCAATCGCAGACGGTATCGACCGCCGGTCGGCGGCGCTCGCGGAGGTCATCGTCCGCGAGGCGGGAAAGCCGATCAGCAGCGCGGAGAGCGAGGTGGCGTCGGCAGCAGAGCGGTTCCGGCGGGCGGCCGGGGAGATCCGGGCGATGGACGGGGAGTACGTCGAGGGCACCACGGCGGGACACGAGGGCTGGCGGGCAATCGTACGCCACGAACCCGTGGGGACAGTGCTGTGTATCACGCCGTACAACTACCCCCTGTCGACGACTGCGCTCCAGGTCGCACCGGCGCTGGCGGCGGGCAACGCGGTCATTCTCAAGCCGGCGTCGAAGACGCCAGTCTCGGGGGCGATGCTGGCGGAGATTATCGTGGATGCGGCCCCCGATCTGCCCGGCGGGGCGTTCGGGTTCGTGCCCGGGCGGTCGGGCGATATCGGCGACGTACTCGCCGGTGACGACCGTCTCAATGCAATCGCCATGACGGGTTCGTCGGACGCCGGCAAGCACGTTGCCTCGGTCAGCGCGATGGTCGAGTTGCATATGGAACTGGGCGGGAACGCGCCGGCGGTGGTGTTCCCGGACGCAGACCTCGATTCGGCCGCGGACTCGGCGGCCAGCGGTTCCCTGAAGTACGCCGGCCAGCGCTGTTCGGCCGTCTCGCGCGTGCTCGCACACGAGGACATCCACGATGACCTCGTCGCGCGGATCGAGGCCGGGATGGCCGACTGGGAACCCGGAGACCTGTTCGACCCGGAGACGAAACTGGGACCGCTCATCTCCGAGAGCCAGGCCGAGTGGGTCGAGACCCTCGTCGAGGACGCCGTCGAGAGGGGTGCACAGGTCGTCGTCGGCGGCGAGCGCGACGGCAAACTGTTCGAACCGACGCTGCTGGCGGACGTGCCACACGACGCCCGCATCGTCCACGAGGAGCAGTTCGGCCCGGTTGTCGCCGTCACGAGCGTCGCAGACGAGTCGGAGGCGCTCGCCGTCGCGAACGGTGGCGACCTCGGACTGGACGCGGCGGTGTTTACAAGCGACTACGACCGCGCGATGCGTGTCGCCGAGCGCCTGGACGCCGGCGGCGTCCGCATCAACGGCGCGCCGAGTCACGGACTCGGTGACATCCCCTTTGGCGGGGTGAAAGATTCGGGCATCGGTCGGGAGGGGATCGGCTACACCGTCGAGGCTTTCACCGAGCGAAAGAGCATCATCCTGTAGGATGCGGGGAGCGACAATCGTCTGTACGCTGGGACCCGCCTCCGAGGACACCGAGACGATCACCGAACTCGCCCGGGCAGGGATGTCCGTTGCGCGGTTGAACGCCAGCCACGGCACCCCCGAGGACCGGGCGAGGGTCGTCGAACACGTCCGCGCGGCGAGCGCCGAGGTTGGACGACCGATTCCGACGATTCTCGACGTGCCGGGACCGGAGATACGGACCGCGCCGCTGTCGGACCCCGTTCACGTCGCGACCGGCCGGGAGTACCGTCTCGTCGAGGGCGCGACCGTCGAGGACGGTACCATCGGGGTCTCCCGGTCGCTGGCCGCGGCCGAACCCGGCGACCGCGTGCTGCTCGACGACGGCCGCATCGAGACGACCGTCCAGCGAGTCGAGGGCGACGACGTGGTCGTCCACGTCGACTCCGGGGCCGACCTCGGCGGTCGAAAGGGTGTCAACGTCCCCGGCGTCGACCTCGGACTGGAGTTCGTCACGGAGAGCGACCGGCAGGAGCTCGCACTCGCCGCCGAGATGGGGGTTGCCTACGTCGCCGCGAGTTTCGTCGGTGATGCGGACGACGTCTACGCGGTCAAGGAGCACCTGGAGTCGCTGGGCGAGGACGTGCCGGTCATCGCGAAGATAGAGCGGGCCGACGCCGTCGAGAACATCGACGGTATCCTGACGGCGGCAGACGGCGTGATGGTCGCACGGGGTGACCTCGGCGTCGAGTGTCCGCTCGAACAGGTCCCGCTCATCCAGAAACGCATCATACACAGGGCAAAGCGGGCCGGGGTTCCGGTCATCACCGCGACGGAGATGCTCGACTCGATGATCCACGAGCGCCGCCCGACCCGGGCCGAGGCCTCCGACGTCGCAAACGCCGTGCTCGACGGAACCGACGCGGTGATGCTCTCCGGCGAGACAGCCGTCGGCGACCACCCTGTCCGGGTGGTCGAGACGATGGCACGCATCATCCGCGACGTCGAGGCGAGCGAGGAGTACGACGAGTCCCGCGAGCACCGCGTGCCGCCCGCGGGCGACACCCGTACCGACGCCATCGCCCGGTCGGCGCGGTATCTCGCCCGCGATGTCGACGCGACGGCCGTCGTCACGGTCACCCAGTCGGGCTACACCGCCCACAAGGTCGCAAAGTACCGACCGGAGGTGCCGATCGTCGCGGTGACGCCCGACGAGCAGGTCCAGTCCCGACTCGCCCTGCTGTGGGGGACCACCCCCCGCCACCAGCCCTCCCCCGAGAGTGCCGCACCGGCACTCATCGAGCGGGCCGCCACCGCCGCAATCGACGCCGGCGTCAGCGAGAGCGGCGACACCGTTGTTGTTCTCGCGGGGATGATGACCGACCTGGAGGGCGCGAACACCACGAACACGATGAAGGTCCACCTCGCGGCGGAGGTAATCGCGAGCGGCCGGGGCATCTCGTCGGGCCGGGCCGCCGGGCGAACGTTCGTCTCCCCGGCGGGTGCCGTCACCGACCCCCCGGACGACGCGGTGCTGGTGCTCCCCCGGCGACTCTCGAACGAGGTCACCGGCGACCTCTCCTCGATTGTGGCCATCGTCACCGTCGAACCTGGCACCACCAGTTATCCCGCAATCCTGGCCCGGGAGCTGGGCGTCCCGCTGGTCGGCGATATCACGGCCACCCTCGACGACGACAGCGTCGTCACCGTCGACGGCGACCGGGGTGTCGTCTACGAGTCCGATATCGAGGAGCGCTGACCAGGTCCGCCGCGGCGAGCGGTCACCCGGTCGATTTCATCCCGGCGGCGATTCCTTTTACCGTCAGTCGGAGCGTCCGTTCCTCGCGGTCGGTCCGGTCGTCCCGGGCGAGCAGGTCCACCTGGAGCAGGTTCAGCGGGTCGACGTACGGGTTGCGCCGCTCGAGATTGTCCGCCATCCACTCCTTCGGTGGCAACCGGTCGCGCCCGGTTATCTCGCGCACCAGGCGGGCCGAGCGCTCGTACTCGGCCTCGATGCGGGGGAAAAACTCGGCCCGGCGGTCCCCGGCCAGGTCGGCGTACTCGCTCGCAATCTCCAGCTCCGTCTGCGCCAGCGCGAGCGCCGCCCGCTCGATGGTGGTCCGGAAGAAGGGCCACTCCTCGTACAGTGTCCGGAGGGTCTCTACGTCACAGCCATCGTCCAGGGCCGCCGACAGGCCGGTGCCGAGTCCGTACCAGCCGGGGATGATACACCGGGCCTGTGTCCAGGAGAACACCCACGGAATCGCACGGAGGTCCTCGACGGTGCGCTCACCCGACCGCGAGGCCGGCCGGGAGCCGAGATTCAGGTCCTCGATAACGGGAATCGGCGTCGCCTGCTCGAAGTACGCCACGAACCCGTCGGTCTCCAGAAGGTCGCGGTAGGCCTGCCGTGCCGCCCCGGCGGCGATGTCGAGCGTCTCGTACCACTCCGTCGGCAGGTTCACCCCGTTCCCGGTCAGCGCCCTGTGGCGGGCGCGTATCTGGGCGTCGAGCATCTGCTCCAGATTCCGCGTGGCGATGTCGGGGTTGGCGTACTTCTCCGAGATGGCCTCGCCCTGCTCCGTGAACTTCACCTGCCCGGTGACCGTCTCCGGGGGCAACGACAGGAGCGCCTCGTTCATCGACCCGCCACCCCGGGAGATGGAGCCACCCCGGCCGTGGAACAGGCGCAGGTCGATACCGTAGTCGTCGGTAATCTCGGCCAGACGCTTCTGGTTGCGGTACAGCGACCAGTTTGCCGCCAGAAAGCCGTTCTCCTTGTTCGAGTCCGAGTAGCCAAGCATCACCTCCTGGATGTCCTCGCGGGCCGCGAGCGCGTCGGCGTAGACCTCGTTCTCGAACAGGGTCCCCATGATGCGCCGGGCCCCGGAGAGTGCCGACTTTGTCTCCAGCAGCGGCACGATATCCAGCCCGCAGTACCCGGGCAGGTCCACCACCTCGGCCTGGTCGGCCAGGAACAGCACCTCCAGCACGTGGCTCGGCTCCTCGGTCATGCTGATGCAGTAGGTGTCGATGGCGTCGACGCCGTACTCGCTGTGCCAGTCGGCGAGCGCGTCGAACCGGGCCAGCACCCGCGCGGGTGTCCCCTCGAAGGCCCCGTGGTCACCGACGTCGACGACCGGCGACGACTGGCGGATGGCGTCGGTGAGCGCGGCCACCCGGTCGTGTTCGTCCATCGTGGCGTAGTCGACGCCGACGCGGTCGAAGACGGCCGCGACAGTCTCGGTGTGGTTCTCGCGGTGGTCTCTCAGGTCGAGACTGGCGAGCGTGAACCCGAACGTGTCGACCTGCCGGACCAGCGGCGCGACCGCCTCGTCGGCGACGACGTCACCCCCGTCGGCCCGCAGGCTCGCCTCGATTGCCGCAAGATCCGCCCGGAGTTCGCCGGCGTCGTCGTACCCCCCCTGTCTGACGTCGCCGACGCGTTCGATGCGTTCGCGCATCAGCTTCAGCTTCTGTCTGTAGGGCTCGTCGGGGTACCGCTCCTGGACCGTCTCGGCAACGGCCGGAAGCCGCTCCCTGTCGGCGTCGAGCCGGGACGCGAACGCCTCGCCGGGAACGGGCCCGTCGTGGCTCAACACCCCCGACAGCGACTTCAACTCCTCCCGGTACCGCTCCAGCACCACCCCGCGCTGTCGTTGCAGCGTCTCGGTGGTCACCTCCGGCGTGACGTGGGGGTTGCCGTCACGGTCACTGCCCGCCCACGAGCGGAACTCGAACAGCTGTGGCACCGCCGTCTCGGGGTAAGAGTCCCCCAGTTCTCGCTCCAGTTGCTCGTAGACGGTGCCGACGACGTCGAACAGCACGTTCTCGAGGTACCACTGGACGTTCAGCGCCTCGTCGGTCACCTCCGGGCGGCGCTCGCGTATCTGGGGGGTCCGCCAGAGCGTCGTTACCTGCGCCTCCAGTGACCGCTCGATGCCCTCGCGCTCGCGCTCGGTCAGTCGGCGCTCGTCGAGCGTCTGGATGTGCCCGGCGATCGCCCGGAGTTTCGCCTTTATCGTCTTTCGGCGTGCCTCGGTCGGGTGAGCGGTGAACGTCGGTTCGATGAGTATATCACCCAGCACTCGCCCGACCCGCTCCGGGGGGACCGCCTCCTCGGCGAGCCACTCGACGGTGGCGGCCAGGCTGTCCGCCAGCGTCCCCGCCTCGCTGCGCTCGCGGATGACCCGCACGCGCTCGCGCTCCTCGGCGAGATTCCGCAGCTCGAAGTGTGTCGTGAACGCGCGTGCGACTACCTCCCTGTTGGCCCCGTCCAGCGCCGCAACGGTCTCCCGGACCTGCGGCCCGAGCACCTCCCCGGAGCGCCGTGCTCCGATTGCTCCCCGTCTGATCTGCTCGACCGCCTCGAACGCCTCCGGCGACGCCTGCTCGGTCAGCACCTCCCCGAGCAGCGTGCTCAGACTCCGAACGTCCTCCCGGAGCTCCCGCGTGTGGATAGTCATACCATGGCACAGCCGCTACACAGGTATAGTTTGCCGCATTGCGGAGATTTTTACTCGTATCCGAGTTAGTGTTTTGCTCAGTCGGCGTTCCCGACGCGGATGGCCTGGACGAGCGAGTAGACGGGGACGCCGTCTACCTCCTCGATGCCCTGCTTGTCCACGAGGACGACACAGGCAACGGGGTCGCCGCCGCGTTTGCGGATGCCCTGCACAGTTTCGCGCATGGTCGTGCCGCTGGTGATGGTGTCGTCGACCACGTAGCACTCGCGGCCCCGGATGTTCGCGAAGTTCTCCGAGAAGGTCCCCTCCAGGTCCTCCATCTCGTTGTCCTCCCACTGGTGTTTCCGGGGGGCGTACGTGGAGATGTCGGTGTCGAGTTCGCGGGCGACCACCGTCGCGAGCGGCGTGCCGGCCTTCTCGATGCCGACAGTGAGGTCGACGGCCTCGCCCTGCTTCGAGAGCAGGTCCGCCATCGCCCTGCCGGTGTAGGCCAGTCGCTCCGAGTCCCGGCCGAGCGCGCTCCAGTCGATGTGGATATCGTGCGGACCGCCGGTTGCCTTCGGTGTGGTGGTGCCGGTGTTGCGGTCCACGAGCCACGAGGCCGTCTCGCGGGAGACGTTCAGTTCGTCCGCGACTTCGCCCTTCGAGAAGCCACGCTCGGACAGTTTGCCCGCACTCTCGATGAGGTCGTCTACGTTTTTCATGCCCCACTCTTGTGGTGTGGCTGTCTTAACTGTTCGCTCGTTCGACGTGAGGCGACCGGTCTCTCTGGCAGGGCCGGCGTGCGCAGGCCCGCCTGACAGGGCCGACTGCCGGTCGACCCGTCGCGGAGCGTCGTCGTGCGCCCACAGTTATAACAGGGGCGGCCATAGCGGCGGTATGAACAGACACGAGTTGCTGTACCGACTCTACGAGGACCACGACACAGAGACGTTGCGGTCGTACCAGGCCCTCGTCGACCTGTTCCCGCCGGTGGACTCCCGGGTCGCACTCGAGTACTGGGAGACGGCGAGCGAGGAACTCGAGGAACGCAAGAACACGATACAGACCGAGTTCTCCGGTGCCGGGGGGACGTTCGCGGAGGTGGCCGCCCTCGCCACGCGCGAACAGGCGTTCTCTGCGCTCGACCTCTACACGAAGTACGACCGCGGTGTGAACGTGCTGGTGCTCGACGTGGACGAGACGCTCCGGTCGGCCGGCAACACCGACAACGAGATCCCCCGCGAGACGCTGCACCTGCTGACCCGGTTCCACGAGTCGGGGATGCCTATCGTCATCTGCACCGGTCAGACCCTCGAGAACGTGAAGGGGTTTCTCATCCAGGGGCTCGGCAACGAGATGGTCCACTCCGGCACCCTCAGCATCGTCTACGAGGCCGGTACCGGCGCGTTCACACCCGGCCAGGGTGCCGACACCAAACAACTGCTGTACGAGGAACTCGACACCGATATCCAGGACGTGTTCAGTCGGATACGCTCGCGGGTGCTCCCGAACGCGCCCCGCAGAATCAGGGAGGGGTCGCACCTGCAGGGCAACGAGTTCAACATCACGCTGAAGCCAAACTCCGAGACCGGCAGTGACCGTGCCCGGGAGGTGATCGACGCGGGTCTGGTCTACGAACTCGACCTGCTCGAGGAGAGTGTCGCCGCCGTCGTCGGCGAGGAACCGCCGGTGCCCGGGGTCACACACGCCTACTACGCCGCACAGGACCCCGAGATACAGACCGTCCTCGAAACAACCGACTCCCAACCGGAGGCCAGTCTGTCGGCGGTTCCGGCGGCGTTCGAGGCGGTGTTCGAGCGCATCGACGTCGCCTACTACGAGGCCGACGCCGCGGAGATTGGCTCGCTCGAACTCAACAAGGTCGCCGGCATCGAGGCCGCACTCGACGTGCTCGGCATCGACGACCCCTTCGCGCTGATAATGGGTGACTCGAAAAGCGACCTCCGGATGATGCGCTGGGCAGAGGAGAACGACGCTGGTATCGGTGCCGCGCCGGAACACGCCTCCCGGGACGTGCTCGACCACGTGCGGGCGACCGACGAACTCGTGTTCGACCGCGGCAACGCCGCCGAGATGCTCCGGACCGCCTACGCGATGCGCGAACTGGCCGACCTCGAGTAGTTTTATACCCTCCGCTCTCGAAGCCCGTATATGCCCGACAGCGCTCCGTCCCCCGGCGACCTGGACCCGCTCGACCTGTGCGGGGTGGTTCCTCCGACTGTCACCGCCTTCGACGACGAGGGCGAACTCGACGAGGCGGCGACGGCGGCACACGCCCGCTTTGTCGTCGAGCGCGGCGCAAGCGCGGTGTTCCCGCTCGGCACGAACGGCGAGTTCGCCACCCTCTCGGCCCCGGAGCGCCGGCAGGTCGTCGAGACAGTCGCCGGCGCGGTCGATGCCCCGGTCATCGCGGGGGTCGGCGCACCCGGCACCCAGGTGACTGTCGACCACGCGCGACACGCACAGCAGGCCGGCGTCGACGGCGTCGTGGTCGTCACGCCGTACTACTACCCCGTCGACGCCGACGCCGCGGTCGAGCACTACCGGACTGTCGCCGCGGCGGTCGACCTCCCGGTGTACGTCTATCACATCCCCGGTCTGACCGGCAGCCGTCTCTCGCTGGGCGCAATCGAACGCATCGCGGCCATCGACGGTGTCGCAGGTCTGAAAGACTCCTCGAAGGAGCTGCCCTGGCTGACACAGGCAATCGACGCGAACCCGGGGCTGACGGTGCTGGCCGGTTCGGACTCGATACTGTTCGCCGGTCTCGCGGTCGGTTGTTCGGGGATGGTCAGCGCCGTGGCCAACGTCTTTCCCGAGCTGGTGGTCGACCTGTACGAGGCCTACGACGACGGGGACTACGGGCGGGCCCGCGAGCTGCAGTCGACGGTGCTCGAGGTCCGGTCGGCGCTGAAACGCGGGCCCTACATGGCGGGTGTCAAGACGGCACTCGCCCTGCGGGAGACCGACTTCGACGTCGGGGGACTGCGCGCGCCGCTCCGGAGAATGGGCGACGACGACCGGGCGACGCTGCGCGAGCGCCTGGTGGAACTCGGTCTGCTGTAGCCACCTGCGCGACCCCCGGCGCTCAGTCGACCAGGGCGGCCTCGAGCAGTTCCAGCGGGTGTCGGATCTCGTAGCCGGTTCCGTGCTCCATCTGCATCGCACACGTCGGGCACTCGGTCATACCGGTGTCGCCCTCGGCGTGTTCCATGTGTTCGAACATCTCCTCGCCGATCTCCATCGATTTCTCGTACTTCTCGGATTTCCAGCCGTAGGTGCCGGAGATGCCCGAACAGGAGTCGCCGACGTCCTCGATGTCGACGGCCTCGAGGTCGCCGAACAGTTCGACGGCCTGCCGGTCCAGCCCCTGGTTGCGGGCGTGACAGGGGGCGTGGTAGGCAAACTCCGCGGCCATCTCGTCGTCGATATCTGCATCCTCTAGCGCGCCGGGCAGGTCCTCGTGGATGCGGAGGTACTCGACGGACTCGAACGTGTTGGCGGCCACCTCGTCGACACCCTCGATGTCGAACAGTTCGGGGTACTCCTGGCGCAGCGCCATCGAACAGGAGGTACACGAGGCGATGGCGTCGTACCCCTGGTCGACCAGGTCCGACAGCGAGGAGATGTTCACCTCGGCGTCCCGGCGGGCGTCGTCGAGCATCCCGTTCGCGAACATCGGGGTGCCCGAACAGCCCTGTTCCGGGACGACAACCTCGTAGCCAAACCGCTCGAACACCCGGACCATGGCCTTTCCGACCTCCGGGGTGTTGTAGTTCGAGTAACAGCCGTGGAAGTAGGCCACCTTCTTGTCGGCGTCGACGGGGTCGCCCACGCGCTCGCGGTGCTCGCGTGCCCGCTCGCGGGACCCGGCCGCACCACCCTCCCGTGAGTACCACTCGCGGAACGTCTCCGTGGCGAACGCGGGGAACTCCCGCTCGCTGGTGACACCCATCGTCTTCTCCATGAGCCACCGGGCCGGGCCGAAGTTCATGACGAAGTTGGCGAGTCGGGGGACCGTGCTGGCGATGCGGGCCGAGGTGCGATAGTTGGCGAGAATCCGGTTGCGCCAGTAGGTGACCGAGCGCTTCGACATGCTCTCGCTGACGTACTCCCCGCGTGCCGTGTTGTGCATCTGCGAGAGTGGCACCCCTGCGGGACAGGCGTTGTCACACCGCATACAGTTCGAGCAGTCCATCACCGAGTCGTCGATCTCGTAGTCCTCCTCGTTCTGTTTGAGTCGCCACTGCTCGGGCCCCTGGAACTTCGGGCCGGGGAACTCGTCGTCGACCTCCGCAACCGGGCAGTTGGTGTCGCAGGTCGAGCACTTGTAACAGGAGTCCGACCCGGGGCGCAGGTCGAACGAGTCCTCCGGGAACACCTCGACCGTCTCGAACTCCTCGCCCGTGTTCGGTTCGGCGGGTTCGAACTCGTGTGGGGACTCCGCGTCGCTCATGATGCCTCCTGTGCTGCAGTGTGTCCGGCCTGATACCCCGTCGCAATCGAGACGCCACTCCCCGATTTCTCGGCGGCGAAGTCGTACCCCCCGAGCACCGCGCCGGCGGCCCGCAGGTTCTCGAACTCGACGTCTCCGTCCGCGGCCAGCGGGCGCAGGTGGTGGTCGGTGTCGACACCGAAGCGGGCAAACGGGTGGTCGCCGAACACGTCCCCGTCGAACCACTCGTAGCGGTCCGACGCGTGGGCCACGTGGCAGTCGAATATCGGCTCGTGGACCGCCTCGCGGTCGGAGTCGATACCCTTTCCGACCAGTCCGCCCGTCGCCAGCACGTACTGCTCGGCGGTGTTTGGTATCTTCGCGCCGTTCTTGTCGACGAACACCTGCTCCACCCGGTCCTCGCCCTCGAAGCCGGTGACCGGGTTGCCGGTCTCGATGCTCACGCCGGCGTCGTCCAGCGCCGCGAACAGGTGGTCCTCCAGTCTGAGTCCCGGCAGCGAGGGCGGTCCCATCGGCACCTCGAACACCGCCGCGCCGAGGTGGTCCGCGAGCGCCGCCCGCACCCCGCCGGGGTCGTCGTCGCCGAGAACCGCCGGGAACCCGACCCGGCCCTCCCCCTCGTGGTGGGGGGCGACCCGCGCCGCGAGCGCCTCCCGGGCCGGGCGCTCCCGGCCCCGCACCGACACCTCGCCGTCCGTGTCGAGCAGTTTCGCGTACCGTGTCACCTTCGCGTCCGCACGGAGGTCGCCGGGGAACTGTATCTCCACACCGC
This sequence comes from Halovenus sp., assembly GCA_028275145.1. Lineage (GTDB taxonomy): Archaea > Halobacteriota > Halobacteria > Halobacteriales > Haloarculaceae > Halovenus. The sequence continues at coordinate 12,918 of JAQCNG010000011.1, forward strand.
GCACGTCGAAGGGGACGCCGGCGGCCTCCAGGTGGGCGGCCGCCCGTGGCGCGTCGAAGTCGGTCATCGACTCGAGACCGACCAGCAGCATGTCACGGCCGTCGCTGGCGAGGCCGGCGCTCGCGCTCGCGGGGTAGCGCCCGGTTGGCTTGACCGTGCCGCCGTGGGTCGGCACCAGAGCGTTCGTGTCGGTGTGAGCACCCCGATAGGTCGGGGCCGCCTCGTCGAACAGCGACATCGCCTCGCGGACGGTGTCGACGCCGACAGTCCGGTAGGGGTGTGTCTCCGGCAGTGTCGGTATCGCCCCGTACGGGTCCGTGAGCGGCCCGTCACCCGCCGGCGTGTAGCCCAGGATGTCGACCAGTCCGGAGGCGCTCCGGAGCGTGCTCTGCTTGTAGGAGAGCAGTCGGACGTCCCCACCCGAGCGTGCCGCCGCGAGAGCGGCCGTGAGACCGGCGAGTCCACCACCGACGACGAGCACGTCCGACTCAATCGCCATCCCGACACCCCCCGTCTGCGGCGACGTCGTGACCATCGGACCTCCCCACCGTGGGGTCCCCGCTGTCGAACGCGGCGAACTCGACCGGGTCGCCGTCGGCGGGGTCGTTGTCGCGGTTCTGTGTCGTCGCGTGCAGCGCGTAGTTCAGCATCGCCTGCGAGAGCTGCTCACCCCACAGCGCGTGGCGCTGCCCCTTCCAACGCTCCTGGAGCAGTTCGTCCCAGGCCGCCCGGGTCGTCGCCTCGTCGTAGTTGCCGTGGAGTTCGTTCGCCAGCCGGTGCGAGCAGAGCCCGCCCTGACAGTTCCCCATCGAGGCCCGGGTCCGGATGCGGACGGCGTTGAGGTCCGAGCCCGACCCCTCGATTGCGTCCTGTACCTCTGCGCGCGTGACAGCCTCGCAGTTACAGACTGTCGGGTTGGGTTCGTCAGTCTGGAGGACCGTCTCGGCGCGCGAGCCGAGTCGCTCGACGCTGCGCCGGCCGATCGGCGAGCGCAGGCCGAACTCGTCCATGTAATCCCGCAGTACGGAGAACTCCTCGCTGCCCGGCAGCGGCACCTCCGCGGTCTGGCAGTCCGCCTCGATACCGAACTTCGCGCAGATGTGGTCGCTTATCTCCTCGCCCATCATCCGGTAGGTGGTGAACTTGCCGCCGACGATGCTGGTCATCCCGGGCAGGGCGTCGCGCTCGTCGTGGTCAAGCAGAAAGTAGTCCCGCGTGATGTCGGTCGGGTCGTCACTCCCCACCTCCGGTGGCTCGTACAGGGGACGGACACCCCAGAACGAGCGGATAGTCCGGGCCTCTGCCAGCACCGGCACCAGCTCCGAGAGGCTGTCTATCATCAGGTCCACCTCCCACTGCTTCTCGGGGTAGTCGGCCGGGTCGTCGACCTCCTCGTCGGTGGTGCCCAGGATGGCCGTCGTCTCGTGGGGAACGACGATGTCCGCGTCGCCTTTCGGCCGACAGCGGTTGATCACCGTGTCGACCTGCCTGACGTTCATTATCGTCATCACCCCCTTCGAGGGCCGGACCTCGATGTCCACGCCGGCCATCTCGCCGAGCCGTCCCGCCCAGGCCCCCGTCGCGTTGACCACGTGGTCGGCGCGTATCCGCTCACGTGCGCCCGCAGTTCCGTGCACCCGCTTGCCCGACCCGGAGTCGTGTTCCACCTCGACACCGACCACCTCGCCCGCCTCCACCAGCAGGTCAGTCACCGTCGAGTGGGTCTCGATGCGCGCGCCGTGTTCCTGTGCGCTCGCGGCGTTTGCCACGACCAGGCGGAACGGGTCCACGGCCCCGTCCGGAACCGATATCGCCCTGTCGATGTCCTTTGCCAGGTGTGGCTCCATCGCGCGGGCCTCCTCGCGGGAGACCACCTCCGCCGGAATCGAGCACTCCCGACAGCCCTCGAGTTTGCGCTCGAAGTACTCCTCGGTGTCCTCGGGCCGCTTGACGAACAGGCCGCCGGTCATCTCGACGCAGTGGCTCGCGATGTCCCGCAGCACGCGGTTCTCCTCGATGCACTCCGTCGCGCTGGCCTGGTCTGCAACGGCGTATCGCCCGCCGCTGTGGAGCAGGCCGTGCATCCGGCCCGTCGTGCCGTGTGTGAGATTGCCCTGCTCGAGCAGGGTCACATCGAGCCCCCGCATCGAGAGGTCGCGCGCGATTCCGACCCCGGTAGAGCCGCCGCCGATGACGACGATGTGTGGTGCTGATGCCATTGCCTTGCGCGTCGTTCTCACCCCACACACTTTACTTTATCTCTGAATCCCGAGCTACAATAAACTGGGTGGAGAACTGACAGCCGGTTTCTATCTCTGGGGATACAACGAGCTCAGTAGTCACGAGGTGCCGGACCGGCGCTCGAAACCCGGCGTCTCGCCCGGTCTGGTGGCCGCTCTCGCTCCGGGGTCTGCCACGTCTCGGGCGTGATTACACCCTAATACACGTTAAATTTATAACGGTGTGCCCTTATGTTTACTCTCAAGGCGGCGAAACCAGTAAACTAACCGCCTGAGGGAGCAACCAATGACAGACACATACGTCGCTTCGATCGACCAAGGGACGACTGGCACTCGCTTCATGGTGTTCGACCACAGCGGGTCAGTCGTCGCCAACGCCTACGAACAGCACGAACAGATATACCCGGAACCCGGATGGGTCGAGCACGATCCGATGGAGATCTGGGAGAACACGAAAGAGGTTGTCACGCGCGGACTCGACGAGGCCGGGGTAGACCCGGGCCAACTCGAGGCAATCGGCATCACGAACCAGCGCGAGACGACAATCGTCTGGGACAAGGAGACCGGCAAGCCGGTGTACAACGCGCTGGTGTGGCAGGACCGCCGGACCACCGACCGTGTCGAGGAGATACAGGAGGAAGACAAAGTCGAGATGATCCGTGGCAAGACCGGACTGGAGTGTGACGCCTACTTCTCGGCGACGAAAGTCGAGTGGATACTGGACAACGCCGACCCGATAAAGGTCCAGCGGTTCCGTCCGGAGGATGTCCGTGACCGCGCGGAGGCGGGCGAACTGCTGATGGGAACAATCGACACGTGGCTGATCTACAAGCTGACCGGCAACCACATCACCGACGTGTCGAACGCCTCCCGGACGATGCTGTACAACATCCACGACCTGGACTGGGACCACGAACTCCTCGACGAGTTCGACGTGCCCAGGACGATGGTCCCCGAGGTTCGGCCCTCCTCGGACGAGGAGACGTACGGGTCGACCGACCCCGACGGGTTCCTCGGCGAGGAGGTGCCGGTGGCGGGGGCGCTGGGCGACCAGCAGGCCGCGCTGTTCGGCCAGACATGCTTCGACGCCGGTGACGCCAAAAACACCTACGGCACGGGGAGTTTCTACCTGATGAACACCGGCGAGGAGGCCGTCGACTCGGACAACGGCCTGCTGACGACTATCGGCTTCCAGCTCTCCGACGGACCGGTGCAGTACGCCCTCGAGGGGTCGATTTTCATCACCGGGGCCGCAATCGAGTGGCTCGAGGACGTCGACCTCATCGACGATCCGTCCGAGACGGCCCGTCTCGCGCGCTCTATCGACTCGACAGAGGGTGTCTACATGGTGCCGGCGTTCACCGGACTGGGTGCGCCCCACTGGGACGGGCGCGCCCGGGGAACGATTGTCGGGATGACCCGCGGCACCCGCCGCGAGCATATCGTGCGGGCGACGCTGGAATCCATCGCCTACCAGACCCGCGACATCGCCGAGGCGATGGAGGCCGACGCCGGTGTCGAGACGACACGACTCCGTGTCGACGGCGGCGCGGTGAAGAACAACTTCCTCTGTCAGCTCCAGTCTGACATCATCCAGACGGACATCGCTCGACCCCAGGTCGACGAGACAACGGCACTGGGTTCGGCATACGCCGCTGGACTCGCGGTCGACTACTGGGAGAGTATCAACGAACTCCGGTCGAACTGGAAGATCGACCGCGAGTTCGAACCGGAGATGGAACCGGAGGGTGCCGACGAGATGTACGGCAGGTGGGACGCGGCCGTCGAACGGTCGCTCGACTGGGCTGTCGAGGGGGAGGGTGACTGAGCATGGTCGTGGATGCTGGCGTTGATGTCTTGCCTGACCTGCTTTCGGTTGTCGACCTGAGCCCACTGCAGGCAGGATACGAGACGGGTGACCCCGGCGATGTTGTTGACCAGCTGACACGTGCCGAGCTCCTGATCGGTGCCGCCGCGGGCGGCGCGTTCGGGGCCGCACTGGGCGCGTTGCCGGCGTTCGTGTTCACCGGCTTTCTCGTCATCGCCGGTGTCTTCGGCGGTGGCGGGTTCGGTGTCGGTACCGGGTTCGGTCCGGTCTTTGGTCCACACATCAGCTTCGCAGCAGGGGCAGCAGCAGCAGCCTACGCCGCCTCCCGCGGAAAGATGGAGTCCGGATTCGATTATCACAACGGAAAAGACATAACATTCGCGTTAGGCAGTCGACCGGATATCCTCGCCGTCGGTGCGGTGTTCGGCGTGATAGGACTGACACTGGAGCAGGCCTCACGGCAACTCCAGCTTCCGGTCGACCCGATTCCGCTGTCGATCTGTATCAGCGCAGTCCTCCACCGCGTCGTGTTCGGCTACAGTATCATCGGCGTGGTGAGTAGCAAAACGAGTGGGTTCTTCGACATGGGGCCGTTCGAGCGCGGAGAGATGCGCCCCGAGGGTGAGGTCGGCGGCGACGGGGAAAAGGCCGGGTCGGGCCGTCTCGCCGTCGAGCCGTGGCTGCCGGAGATGTACAAGTGGTCACACGTCACCGCAATCGGGTTGGTCGCCGGTGCCGCAGCCTCGTACGTTGCGTCCGCACTTTTCACCAGTGTCGGCACCAACGCCGCCTTTGCTGGCTTCGGAATCAGCGCGGCGTCACTGATCTTCCTGAATCTGGGCGTCGACCGGATACCCGTCACCCACCACATGACACTCCCGGCCGCGACGGCCTACATGGCGACCCACGAGGACGTCATCGTCGAGGTCGGTGGGATTGCTGACCCTAGTGGACTGTCGGTCGGACTGATTCCGGCGCTGCTGATCGGCACAGCGTTCGGGTTGCTCGGGGCCCTCGTCGGCGAGGTCCACCAGCGGATCTTCTACGCACACGCGGGCACCCACTTCGACCCGCCGGCGGCGTCTATCGTGGTTACGACGTTACTCATCGGGATTCTCGCCGCAGCAGAGATCTTCAACTATGGTGTCTGGATTCCGGGCACCACCTGACGACCTGCGCCCCTTTTTATGAGTGAACACCACAGTCGAACCGACCAGTCCGCTCGGCCGCAGCGACGCCTCGACAGGTCACGCCAGCGCGGAGCAGACAGCGACGGGAGTTATATGTGTGGGTGGTGAATCCGGAGGCATGTCGGACGTAGAGTTCTCCACCCGGCTACGGAGGGCCGACCGCTGGAGCAAGGTGGTCGCGTTGCTCGTCGCGATGGGCCTGTTCGTGGGGACCCTCTGGCTGACCGATGCGCCACAGTTCAGTTCGATTACAGCCGCGTTTGCGGGCATCGGGACCCGGTTTCTGATCCCCTACAGAGTCAGTCTGTCGATTCCCGCCGAGGACCGAACCGCCATCGAGGAGGACCCGTCAGCGGGCAACTTCCACCACGGCGCGGTTGGTGGTGCGCTGGTGGTCGGGTCGCTGGCGACGGTTGTGCTCATGATGCTCGTGCTGAATTCGACACCGTCACTCGTGATGGGTGGGATACTCACCGCAATGGCCTACGTCGTTCTGGACGAACTGCTCCCACGAGGGTAGCCACTCGGGGCCGGTTCACCCACGAGACACGCGGGGACGCCCGACCCGCCCGGTGTCGACCCGTCAGTCCTCTCGGACAGAGACGACGGGAACCTCGGCCAGACGGACCACCTTCTCGGTCACGCTCCCGATGAGATACCTGTCCACACCGGTTCTGCCGTGGGTTCCCATCACGATCATCTCGATATCGTTCTCGTCGGCGTAGTCCAGAATCACCTCGTGTGGATTACCCGACTCGATGGCCGACACAGTGTCGACGGCGCTCATCCGGTCGATTGCCGTTGTTACTATCCGCTCGCCGTGCTGTTGGACCTGGTCACGGACCTCCTCCATCGTCGTCCGGTCACCGCCCATGCCGCCCGTACCGCCGTCGGGGTCGCCGACCATGCCCGGTTTCTGCTTCCGGTGAGGGTCACTGCCGAGGCCCTCGTATCTCGTGTCGACCACGTTCAGCACGTGGACTGTCGATCCGTAGGTTTCGGCCAGGTTCTGGACGGTGCCCATTGCGGTTGCTGCACCGTCGCTACCGTCGGTCGGGTAGAGGATGTTCTCGTACATGCTGTCTCTCCCAAGCCGGTGCCTGGGGTTAAGACTACGCCTGCGGACCTGTTCGACCTTTCGTCTGTTACTACAGACTGAGAATAACTATCGGGTGACACGCCGGACCGCTCTGTCGAGGGGTCGACAGTCGACCTCCCCTGTCGCCGGCTCCGGCGGGAGGCGACAGCGCAGTTGCCTGCTCAACTCCGGCCGACGCCCATCGGTTTCCTGCAACCACTGCACAGGAAGAGGTCTGTGCTGCCGTGCAGACTGAAGCTGTCGTCGTCGGTTTCGACCTCCGGGACCTCCGTCTGTTCGAGGTCCTCGGTCGACTCGATCTCGTTGCCACACTCCGGACATTCCATCTGTTCCATACAACAGGTACAACCGGTGTATGTATTAAGATATCGCGCACGTGCGAGTCGTTTGCACAGTAACAGTAACCGAACCTGCCCGGTCCGGGGTTGCGTCCCCGAGACTGTCCGCGGACGGCCAGCGGCCGAATCAGGCCACAATGTTTATACGAGCCTGTGGAGACAGTACAACTGTGCTCGACCGACTCGGGTTGGACGCGGGCGACCGCAGGAACGTTCTCATTGTGGTCGTGGTGATCTCGCTCATCATGCTCGTGCTCGCCGAGGGGCCGATACCCGTCCGGGTTGTTGTAGCGTCTATCTTTGGCCTGATCAGCGGCGTGTTCTTTCTCCTGATAACCCTGCTTCTCAACTGGGTGTCCTCGAGTCGGTCCGGCTCCTGACCGGCATCACGACAGACCACCGGTTGCAGTCGCCCGCCCCCCGGCGTGCGCACCGACGGGCGGACCGGGCCCGTGCCAGCAACGACAGAGCGGCCCACGCCCGGCGTTATCCCCGGATTAGACCGGTCCCAGTCTGTCCGACGTGACCGGTCTTTTTTTTACCACGAGCGCGAAACTGAGAGTAGAGCCCACCCGACCAGGACATGAATCTCGACGAGCGCATCCGGCACCGGAGAGGCCAGGGAGACGGACAGCAACTGGTCAGAGACTACAGCGCGCTGTCGCCGGTGTCTCACCTCGACGAACCGTCGGGCCGGGGTCCCGTTATGGAGCGGTTGCTCGACCACCTCGAACCCATCTTTGACGGCCAGTTGCCGCCGAACGGCTACCTCCACGGCCCGTTCGGGTCGGGCAAGTCCGCCGTGGTCACGTCGCTGTTCGACCACCTGGAGCAGTTCTCCAGCGGCACACGGTCGATTATCCACACGAGCACCCGACCGGCATCGCCAACGACGCCGGGGTTCGTGTACGTCGACCTGCGGGGCACGACGAGCGAGTTCGCGTTCTACCACGACGTGCTCGACGCGCTCGTCGACGAGTCCGTTCCCCACCACGGCATCAGCACCGGCGAGATTCGGGACCGACTCCACGACATCCTGGGTCTGTCGCGGGCGGGCGTGGTCATCGGCGTCGACCACGTCGACGAGCCAAACACGTTCGACGCCGAATCGCTCGTCGACCTGTTTGCGGGACTGCCGAGCAACGTGACCTGGCTCGCGGTCGGACGGGTCCCCCCGAACCGGACAGCCCTGACAGAGTACACCGCGACGTCGATTCCGGTCCAGCGGTACCAGCGGCAGATGCTCGTCGACGTGGTGATGACCCGGGTCTCCGAGGGGCTCGCCAGACAGGCACTCGACCACGAACTCGCCCGCCGAATCGCCGACTGGGCGGAGGGCAACGCACACGACGCGCTCGCGGCACTCTTTACCGCCGCCGACCACGCCAGACGGGCGGGAAAGAACCACATCGACAGTTCGGACGTGTCCGACGCGCTCGGTGAGATTCCGCTCCCCTCCGTGTCGCTGGGCAGGGTGTTGCAACTGCCCGCCAACAAACAGACCGTTCTCAGGGAACTGGTCGACCTCGACCCGGTGGACTGCGAGTCGGTCACGGCCACCACCGAGGGGATAAGCGAGAGTCACTCTGTCGACCTCTCGGCGGCGACGGTCAAGCGCTACCTCTACGAGATGGCCGAACTCGGCATCGTCGAGCGGGTCCAGTCCCAGAGCACCTCGAAGGGCCGGCCGCCGAGTCGCGTCGAACTCCGGTTTCCGCCGACGGTGTTTCGCCGACTGTACGACCTCCGGGAGTAGACACCCCTCTCCTGTGTTGGTCGTGGCGCGTCCGGCGACACGGGCGCTGGCTGTGTCGAGAACCTGCTCACGGTCTCTCTCCGACATCGAGCCCAGGCAACGGAACCCACCGGTGGCCCGACTCAGCAACAGTCGCTCTCGTCTGGACGCCACTCGCACGCATCGCCCGCTGTGAGACTGTTCTCCTCGATAGACACGGCGAGGCAGGCGTAGTTGCAGAGATACGTCGGCGAGTTGCAGTCGTCGTTGCAGTCGCGGACGCAGACTGGGTCGTGGTCGAAGATGCGCGAGTCGCAGTACGCACACCGCTCGTCCGGGCCAGGCGTCGTGATGGTCGTGGACATACCCGTACCGAGGTGTCCGCCACGGAAAACTGCCCGGGAGGTGACCCGGAACCGCCGTACTGTTGTGGGGCATCGAAGCGGCTATATCACCCACGCCATAGATTCGAACGTGACCATCGAACCCGGTGACAGGGTCGAACTCGCGTACGTCGGGCGTTTCGAGAACGGGACAGTGTTCGCGGCCTCCGACGCGGCGGTTGCACACGAGCACGGTCTGACCGACGACCCGGAGTCGTCGGCGTTCGCGCCGCTCTCGTTTACAGTCGGTGCGGGCGAGGTAATCGAGGGACTGTCGGAGGCAGTCGTCGGGATGCAGGTCGGCGAGGAGCAGACGGTGACAGTCCCGCCCGAGAGGGCCTACGGCGACCACGACCCCGAGCGGGTCCGGGAGTACGACCTGGAGGCGTTCGAGGCGATGGTCGGAGAGTCGCCGACAGTCGGACGTCACGTCGAGGCACAGAATGGACTCCACGGGGACGTGACCGCCGTCACCGAGGACGGGGTACAGGTGGATTTCAACCACGAACTCGCCGGGCGGACCCTCGTGTTCGACCTGCGCGTGCTCTCAGTCGAGTGAACCAGCACGGGTGTTTATTACACGTGGTGCCGTATCGACACATCCGTACTACAATGGTTGATACCGAATGATGGAGGGCACATACGTCGGTGCAATCGACCACGGGACGACCGGGACCCGCTTCATCGTGTTCGACAGGGAGGGTGCGGTCGTCGCCAGCGCGTACCGCCGTCACGAGCAGATATACCCCGAGCGTGGCTGGGTGGAGCACGACCCTGTGGAGATCTGGGAGGATGTAGTGGAGACGGTCACCCGTGGGCTGGCGACCGCGGGGCTGGAGCCGGGTCAGTTGGCGGCGCTCGGCATCGCCAACCAGCGCGAGACGACGGTCGTCTGGGAGGCCGAAACCGGTGAGCCTGTCTACAACGCGATCGTCTGGCAGGACCGGCGGACCACCGACCGTGTCGCGGAGATCCGGGCCGAAAAAAAGGTCGAGTGGATACGTGAGAAAACCGGGCTGGAGTGTGACGCCTACTTCTCGGCGACGAAAATCGAGTGGCTGCTCGACAACGCCGACGTCATCGAACCCCTCCGGGCGGGCGAACCCAGCCTCCGCAGTCGCGCAGAGGCCGGGGAGTTGCTCGTCGGGACGCTCGACTCCTGGCTCATCTACAAACTGACCGGCAACCACGTCACCGACGTGACAAACGCATCCCGGACGATGCTGTACAACATCCACGACCTGGCCTGGGACCACGAACTCCTCGACGAGTTCGACGTGCCCGAGGCGGCGCTGCCGGAGGTCCGGCCCTCCTCGGACGAGCGTGCCTACGGACGCACAGACTCGGACGGCTTTCTGGGTGCTGCGGTGCCGGTGACGGGGGCGCTGGGTGACCAGCAGGCCGCGCTCGTCGGCCAGACCTGCTTCGACGCCGGCGAGGCAAAGAGCACCTACGGCACGGGGAGTTTCTACCTGATGAACACCGGCGAGGAGGCCGTCGACTCGGACAACGGCCTGCTGACGACCATCGGCTTCCAGCTCTCCGGCGAGCCGGTGCAGTACGCCCTCGAGGGGTCGGCGTTCGTGACGGGCGGCGCGATAGAGTGGCTGGCCGACGTCAGGTTGCTCTCCGACCTCGCGGCGACAGCCTCGGTCGCACGCGAGGCCGACTCGACGGGCGGTGTCTACGTTGTCCCGGCCTTTTCAGGGATGGGCGCACCACACTGGGACGGACAGGCCCGCGGAACCATCCTCGGGTTGACCCGGTGGACCGAACAGAAACACATCGTGCGGGCGACGCTGGAATCCATCGCCTACCAGACCCGCGACATCGCGGAGGCGATGGAGGCCGACGCCGGTGTCGAGACGACACGGCTCCGTGTCGACGGCGGGGCGGTGAAAAATGACTTTCTCTGTCAGCTTCAGGCCGACCTTCTCCAGCGGGATATCGTCCGCCCGCAGGTCGACGAGGCAACGGCACTCGGTGCTGCCTACGCGGCCGGCCTCGCGGTCGGCTACTGGGACTCGCTCGACGAACTCCGGGCACACTGGCGTGTGGACCGTGCGTTCGAACCCGACCTCTCCGGCGACGAGGCCGACCGGAGGTACGACCGGTGGGGCGATGCCGTCGAGCGTGCGCTCGACTGGGCCGACTGACGCCGGCGCTCTCCCTGTCTCGACACGGCAGACGGGCGGTGGGGCCGTGCTGGCGCCCGGCAGCAATACTCTCATGTGGCCAGAGCGACTACTGTCGATACGATTGATGAGGCCAGCGGATGCAGGACCACTCCCGCCCACACACCAGCGACCGGTCGACCCCGAGTTCGCGCTCGATTCGGACTATCGGCGGCGTCTCGCGGACCTGGGGCAGGCCCAGTACGACGCGGCAAAGCGGGGTGACCGCGGACAGGTGAACCAGTTACGCTCGCGGCTCGTCGAGGAGTCGCCAGTCGGCGCGGGTGTTGGCCGGGTGGTCTACCCGCTGCCGGAGTCTGCCTACACCGGTGGCCGGTACGGCGCGTACGTGCTCAAGTTGCCCGTGCCCGACCACCACGACCGGTACGGGTTCGACCGCGACGGGCGGACACAGAACCGCATGGAGTCCACACTCTGGGAGCGACACCACACTGGCTGGCTCGTGCCCGTCGTCGCGGCCGACCAGCGCGGCCAGTGGCTCGTCATGCCCAGAGGCCAACCGGTCGGGCGCGACCCGGACTGGCTCGACACCTGGCAGAGCGGGTTCGTCGATGCCCACGACCTCGGGTCGACACACGGGGCGGACCTCCTGGCGGAGAACATCGTGCTCCTGGACGAACAGCCACGCCTCTGTGATTACGGGGTGCTGTCGAGTTGAGACTCCCGGCCTGGCACAGAGTGTGCGCGTGGCAGACGCCTGTCAGAACTGACGCAGCGACGTCTGGTTTTGCTTGAGCGCGGTGGCGTCGAAGCCGCGGGTGGTCAACGCTGTCGCCAGTTCCTCCGCGAACCCGTGCTGGGTGTACACCCGCTCGGGGTCGACCGTCTCGACCAGTTCGAGGAGTTCGGTGAAATCACAGTGGTCCGACAGCGGGAAGGTGACGTCGAAGTCGCCGCGGAACCTGAACGAGTCGTCGATGGCCCACCCCGAGAAGCCCGCCGTGACCGCGCCGCTCTCGCTGGCGAGGCGGTCGACCCAGTCGATTCGGCCGCTGGTCATCGGCAACACGAGCGCATCCCCCGGGCGGAGGTCGGTGTCGTCGAACGCCTCGGCCGGGAACGTGACCCCGAGGGCCTGCTCGATTGGCTCGTTGATGCGGAGGACCCCCTCGGTCGTCAGCACGCGGGCACGACCCGCCCGCTCGGCCAGCAACTGGAGCTTCTGGGCACGCCCGAACGCGTAGCCCAGCAACAACACTGGCTGCTCTGTCTCCCGGAGCCAGTCGAGAATCTCCGCGACAACCTCCGCGTGCGGGGGGAACCTGTACTCGGGTTTGCCGTAGGTTGCCTCGACGACGAGTACGTCCGCGTCCGGGGGCTCGAACCCATCGAGGTAGTGACGCGACCGCACGGAGACGTCACCGGTGTAACAGTAGCGGGTCCCGTCCGGGTCCTCCACCAGTATCGCCTGCGACCCGGCGACGTGGCCGGCCGGCCGCAGTTCGACCCGTGGCTCCGAGGCGCTCCGGAGAGTGCCGTCCATCCGCGACGTGCCGATTGCGGCCGTGAGTTCGGAGCAGACGGCCGTCGTCCCGTCGGCCGGCAGGTGGTCGCCGTGGGCGTGGCTCACAGCTGTGACGTCCCCGTCGGGTTCGTCCGCGTCACAGACGATACGCGTCCCGTCCGAGAGTTCGATGTCGATTCCGTCGCGGTACTGGACTGTCACGCCCACGTGTACGGCCTGCACCGGAATCAGGGTTTGGCTCCGCCGGTCACGCTCACTCGACGGGAGTCACTGGGAGCCGTACAGCCGTTCCACCCGGTCGATGCTGTCGGCATCCTCGGGTGCGAGACTCTCGCGGGTGCGGAGATATCGCGGAAACCGGAGCGCGTACCCCGACCCGTACTCCGGACTCTCCTGTATCTCCTCGTACTCCACCTCGAGCACCACCGACGGCTCCAGTTCCACTGCCCGCCCGCTCTGGTCGACGACGAGACCCTCTAGTTTGTCGGTCAGTCGCTCGAGTTCGTCGTCGGTGTAACCCGTCGAGAGGCGACCGACCTCGAGCAGGTCGCCCGTCTCCGGGTCGTGACAGCCCAGATACAGTCGTCCCAGCATCTGGCTCCGGCGGCCCTCGCTGTACTTTGCTCGCGTCACCACCAGGTCGAGTGGCTCCATCGTCGGTTTGAGCTTCAGCAGCCGTCCGACGCGTCGTCCGGGCTGGTACACCGCGCCGGGATTTTTCAGCATCACCCCCTCGTGGCCGGCCGCCAGCGCCTCCCGGTAGAGCGCCGTTGCCGCCTCCGGGTCGGTTTCGGATACTGTGACCGACCGCGCACGCTCGAAGCCAGCGACACCCGCGGCCGGTTCCGGTGTGACCGCCGTGGTGACGGCATCGACCCGGTCGCGTCGCTCCCGGAACGGCTTCGACAGCAGCGGGCCGTCCTCGTACAGGCAGTCGAAGATGTGGGCCACGACCGGCAGTTCGCGGGCGGTCGCCTCGATGTCTGACTCGAGTTTTATCCGCCGGGAGAGTTGCTGGAAGGCGAGTGGCTCCCGTGCTGTCGGTTCGTCCGCGATTGTCTCCGGTGTGTACCCCACCAGTTCGGCGTCGAGGATGACCCGGTCGGCGGTGATACCCTGTTCGACCGCCCGGACGACGTCGGGGAACTGCTCGGTCACGTCCTCGAGTCGACGGGTAAACAGCGTGATATCAGGGCCGTCGACGTGTATCTGCACGCGGAACCCGTCGTACTTGTACTCACAGCGTGCGACGCCGTCTGCCGCGGCCGCGGCGACCCCCGACGAGATGTCCTCGGTTGTCTCCGCGAGCATGACCTGGACCGGTCGACCGAGTTCGACAGACAGCCCCGCCAGCCCCTCCAGTTGCTCGTCTCTCGCGGTTCTCGCGACCACCTGGAAGTCAGTCGTCACCTGGTAGGCCCGCTCGACGGCGTCGACGGCCTCGTCGTCGCCATCGAGAAACGCCGCCGCGATGGCGTCCCGAATCGTCCCCTGTCCGACGCCGACACGGAGGTGACCGAGTCCCGTCCGGACGACGTACCGGGCCTCCTCCGGGTCGGCGTTCGACAGCAGTCCCGCGACGGTGTCGACACGCCGGCCCTGGCTCCC
>JAQCNG010000083.1 GCA_028275145.1 Halovenus sp.
CCGCTGTCGGGCGAGCGCACTGACCTCCGGACGGCCGAGGACCCGCTGGCCGAGGACCCGCTCCAGGATGGCGAGCAGGTCCGCGCGCTCTCCGGGGGACTCACGAAGGGTGACACGCTCACGCTCGACGCTGTCGAACCCGGAACCGAGCTGTGGGTGGCCTACAAACGGACCGACGGCGAAACCATCCCCCTCACCGGGCATACGGCCCGCCCGCCGGGTGAGTTCTCGCTGGAGAACAACGACGGCCAGCTCGTCGTCACCCGACCCAGTTACCGCGGTGGCGAGGGCGGGAGCAGGTCCGACGGGTCTGAAGGGTCTGAAGGGTCTGAAGGGTCCGAGGGGTCCGACAGGTCCGACGAGTCCGACAGGTCTGAGGGAGATGCCGTCCAGCCACCCGAGCAGGAACCGCTGCCGGCGGAGCACTACGAGGTGCGCATCGACGGCGAACCGACCGAGACGCAGTGGACCGACCAGGGCGAGACAATCGACCCCGGTGACACGCTCGTTGTCGGGGCGGTTCAGGCCGGTTCGGTCGCGAGTGTCGTCTGGGTCGGCGAGACGGCGGAGTTCGAACTCGACAGCCAACAGGTGCCGCCCAACATCACAGTCGTCGTCAGCTACGACGAGGACGACCAGCAACTGACGCTGGTCCACGACGGTGGGGAGTCGGTCGACGCGGACGCGCTGTCCGTCGTCGTCGGAGTCGAGGAGGAGCGGCGCGTTCGCTCGTGGGACGGCGACACAGTCTCGCCGGGTGACCAACTCACCGTCAGCGAGGTTGAGCGGGAGGCGGTTGTCCGTCTCCAGTTCCAGGGCGAGGATATCTTCAGACCGTTCTTCGGCGGCGAACTCGCGGAGAGAGACGAGATGGTTCTCGGCGGCGACTGAGACGCGTCAGTCGACGATGACCTCGACGGGTTCCTCCTCGTCGTCAGTTTCGTCGTCGCCGTCCGCGCCGGACTGTTCGAGATAGAAGAGCGCGCCCGCCACACCGAGGACAATCCACGAGCGCCAGTTGGCGAGATTCAGCGTGTAGCCGATGCCAAACGGCTTCTTGACGAGCATATCACCGCCGGGCTGCCAGTACGACGAGAGCAGGCGTCTGAGACTGGGTCGCTCGAAGTTGTACGGGATGCCGAACAGTTCGCCGGATGTCGGTTGGTCAGGCATGTGAACCGGTACGACCGCCGGCATTAAGATGGTTTCCCTCGCGTCGACAGGTCGCCGGCCGCGACCCGCCGGTAGCGCCGTCCGGCCTCTGTGTCGGCCGCGAGCGCGTCACGGAGTCGCCTCGAGAGCCAGGCTCCCCCGTCGTGAGGCGTCTCCGGTGGTCTCCCGTCGAACCCCTGCCGGCGGAACTGGTCGGGGAGATAGCGCTCGTGGACGGGCAGGCGCTCGCGCAACGGGACACCCGCGTGCTCGGCGATGTCGCGCAACTCGGACAGCGCCGGCCAGGCGTAGTCGGGGTTGATGTGGTCGTCGGTGACCGGCGAGACGCCGCCGAGGTCGTCGACACCACAGTCCACCAGGTCCCGCGCGGGCGCGAGATTCGGCGGCACCTGCACCGACACCGACGGCGGGAGCGCGGCCCGGGCCATCGCCACCGTCCGCCGGAGCAGTTCGAGGTCCGGCGAACCGCCCCGCCAGCGCTCGTTTTCGACAACCGGCTGGACGATGACCTCCTGTACGTGGTCGAACCGCTCGTGGAGCGCCCGGATTGCGAGCAGGCTCTCGGCGCGGTCACGGGGGCTCTCGCCGATGCCCACCAGAATGCCCGTGGTGAACGGAACCCCGAGTTCCCCGGCGACCCGGAGTGTCCGGAGCCGCTGTGGGGGTGACTTGACCCGGCGGCCGCTGTGTGCGGCCACGTCCGCGGTCGTCTCGAGCATCACGCCCATGCTCGGGTTGAACTCTGCCACCGCGGCCATCTCATCGCGGGTCTGGTCGCCGGGGTTGGCGTGTGGCATGAGCCCCTCCGCCAGGGTCAGTTCGCACACCTCACGCAGGTAGCTGTGGATGGAGTCGTGCCCCCAGGCCGAAAGCTGGTCGTGGATGGCCGTGTAGCGGTCGTCGGGGTCGTCGCCGAAGGTGAAAAGCGCCTCCGTACAGCCCGCGTCGACACCCGTGCTGACGATGTCCCGGACCTCCTCGGGCGAGAGCAGCGTCGCCTCGCCCGGCGGGTCGAAGTACGTGCAGTACGTGCAGGTGTACCGGCAGGCGGTCGTCAGCGGGACGAAGACGTTGCGGGCGAAGGTCAGGGCGTCTGCGGCCTCGACGTCGGCCGGTCGAACCTCGAGCAGGCGGTCGACGGCCGCCGTTGCTATCTCGATGTGACCGCCGTCCAGAATCTCGTGTCTGGTCACGTCGCCTGCCGGTCGGCCGGTGCTGTCGGCGTGGCTGGCACCGACGAACCGGGCGGGGGGGCGGTCGACCTCGACCGGGCCGATTCGTGACCCGCCGGCTGTCGGGGTCGACGGGTCGCCGGTTTCGTCGGGTTCGCTCCGGTCGTTGCTCACAGCCGGCTTTAGAGGTTCGGAGCTAAAATGCGTCACGGAAAAGGGAACCAACACGCTGAACACCGCGCAGGTTCGAGAGCCA
Organism: Halovenus sp.; assembly: GCA_028275145.1. GTDB lineage: Archaea > Halobacteriota > Halobacteria > Halobacteriales > Haloarculaceae > Halovenus. The sequence continues at coordinate 2,602 of JAQCNG010000083.1, forward strand.
ACGACGATGCTACATAGGAGCGCGGAGTGGTTGGCGGACAGCGACCGGGTGCCCGACAGTGCGTGTGCTGTCGTCGGCTACTACGCCGACACCGGTGTGTTCGATTACCGGAGTCTCCTGCTCAAACGGCGCGTCGACGGTGTCGTCGGGGCGATGCTCGACAGGCTCTTCGACGAACTCGGTCGGGTCGTTGCCGACGAACTCGGCTACGACGGGGTCACGCTCAGATACGACACGAAGCTCGTACTGCCGGCGAAGTTGACACTCGGTCACCTCTACAGGGAACGCGAACCCGCCGACCACCACCGTGCGGAGGAGATGACCCGGCTGGCCGTCGAGGCACTCATCGACGGGGATATGCGCGACGCCATCAACGACCAGGAGTTCGGGGATTTCGAGGTGGACGTGGATATCGACGAGGACGAGCGCCGACGACTCGCCGAGGTTGCACAGGACCACCTGCAACAGCGCGTCGAGAAACAGCTCTCGGCGTACTCGTCGTCGGTCCGTGAGACCTACGAGTGGGCTGTCGAACTGTCCAACACCCACCAGGCACGCGACGAGCGGTTCCGGGAACTGATGGCCGGTGTCCAGCGCGGTGAGACACCGGCAGAGCGACTCGCGGCCGAGTACCGCGACGCGGAGTTCGAGGAGTCGCCTGCGCTGTTTACCGACGCCGAACTGTCGCTCCCCTACGTCAAAACCCAGTACGACCGTGTCGGGGTGCTCTACGACGCGATGCTGGGGATGTACCGCGAGTCCGGGCTGTCCATCGCGCGCCCGTTCCAGCGGTCTATCGTGCTGGCGATAATCGGCGCGCAGGTGTGGCTCGACGATATCGACGACTTCGAGGCGGACATCCGGTCGGGACAGCTCACCCCCGCAACCGCGGAGTATCTGCTCGCGGGCGAGGACGACGACCCCCGGGAGGCGGTGGTTGCGGTCGGTCGGAGCTATCTCGACCGCGCAAAAGAGGAGGCAACGGCCGTCGACTCCGCGCTGACCGGTATCGCAATCGAGTACATTCTCCGCTCGGGTGAACCCGACGCGCTGCCACCCGGACTCGAAATCAGGCGGGCCACCCCGGAGGATGCCGCCAGCCAGGTGCGGGAGGCCGACACCGGCAGTCCCGGTGAACCCGAAAATGGGGTACCCTCGGGGGGAGAGCGATGATACCGCCGGGTAGGCTGCTCAGACGGATTGCATCGGCGGCGAATATGGCGACTGTCGCCGGCCGGACGCTCCTGGGTATGGACACGAACCCCGTGCCCGCCGACTGGACCCACATCTCGAAGGTCGACCCGGAGGGCGAGAAACTGCTCCCACTGGGGTTTCCGCTGTATCTCTCGGAGACGAGCGCGGTGTCTGTCGGCGGCTCCCAGGACGTGACCGCCGAGAACAGCGAGGAGACGATGTCGCTCGTGGCTGCCACCAGCGCGCCGATGCTACACGAACCGAGCGGGGCCGGTCACGTCACCGAGCAGACCCGCGAGAGCGCCGAGTCGATCGCCATCCCGGAGGTGCTCAACGGCGACACAGAGGCGCTCGTGGGGACCCTCGGGGAGGGGCTGGACTACGTGCGCGGGGAACTGGGTCCGGGACTGGTCGAGCGCCGTACCGGTATCCCGCTGGACGGTGACGGACTGCTCGGCCGGCGACTCGGCAACTTCGCCGCGGCCTACCTCATGCGGGAGGCGATATTCGAGGCATACATCATAATGAACCCCGACAGCGCCGCGGCCCGCGAGGCCGGCGTCACCGAGTCGGACCTGCTCTCGCCACAGGCCGCCCGCGAGCGCGCGCTCGCCGCCGAGTACCACCTCGAGAGCGAGGTGGTGTATCTGGAGTACTCGGGCACCTTCGGCGGCGAGGAGGCTGTCGCAACCCTGACAGAACTCGACGACGCGCTCACGATGCCCCGAATCTGGTACGGGGGCGGCCTCGACAGTGCCGAGAAGGCAGACACCGTCCTCGATGCGGGGGCCGACGCCGTTGTCGTCGGGGACGTGCTCCACGATATCGCCGACGTGGAGGCAGACCTGGTCGAACAGGCCCGCGCGGCGTTCGAGACGCCACCGGACCACGCACAGTTGCTCGACTGGGTCGAGGAGACGGTCGATGTCGGCGAGACGAGCGCGAGGCGGTACCTCTCGACCATCCCGGAGGTGGACGACGCGACGGGGATGGCGACGGAGTATCTCGCCGCTGGCGTGGAGTTTACCCTGTCAGTCGACGCCATCGCGGCCCGGTTGGACGAACCAGACAGAACAGACATCTCAGAGACACTCCGCGAGGACTCGCGGCTGGCGGAGACCCGTCTGGCCGCATCACTCGACAGTGAGCAGGCCGACCTTCCGCGGCGACTGGCCGCGACGCTGCTCGCCGACCGGTTCGACGTGGCGATGCCCGACGCGCTCGCGGCCCGGCATCTGGGCGTCGAACTGAGGGCCTGATACGGTCGTTCGTGACTCTTTACCGCCGTGGTGACACAAATTGCGTGTATCACGCCCTGACAGACCTATCTGTGACGTGGCCACGAAAACAATCACGAACGATCGTATGAGTTACTGCTCCCGGCAGCGGTCGGAGACGAGCCTCCCGACTCAGACAGAGGACACGAGCCTCCCAGCAGGCGGGCCTACTGATTAGGATAAATTTCATGACATCTAAGCGTGACCATCCGGGAACAACGGGTCACATGGGAGTTACGTGTCGGTCGGATTTGCCGAGCGGTCGGTCGATGGGGTGTCCTCGGCCGGGCCACCGGTCTCGGGGGCGTCACCTGACACGGCATCGCCCCCGTCGGCGTCCACCCCGTCGGCGGGCGTGTCATCGGAGGATGCGCCACCGTCGCCGGCGAGATTCGCCGCGACGTCCTCGATGTCGGAGACGCTGACCTCGCCTGGCCGGTCGGTGTCGGACCCGAACAGTTCCGCCGCGCCGGTGTCCTCGTTGTTGCCGAAACCGGCGCTGAGCAGTCTCGTGAGGGCGTCCTCCACGTTATCCCCGATCTCGGTGTACCGGTCCTCCTCGACCTCGATGACGAACCCGGTGGTGATGTTCGGTGCTGTCGGGAGAAAGAGAATCTCGCGCCCGTCGGGCGCACGGTTGCCCGTCTTGAACGCGGTCATGCGCAGACCGTTCCAGACCTCCAGTCGCACGGGCTTTTGCAGGTCACCGGTCCCCGAGAGGGCAGTCTCGACGGCCATCTTCGAGGCGTTGTAGATGACACGCAGACCGGGCAGATGGTTCATCACGTCGTCGAGCGCACGCTCCAGAACGGCACCCAGTGCCGTCCGCATCAGGTAGCCAACCGAGAACACCAGCAACACGAACGTCAGGAGCGTCAGCAACACCCGGACCGGACCCGCGACGTTGGGGAGGATGGGGACGCGGGCGAGGTAGCCGTATATCCAGGCGAGAAAGACGACGGTCACCACAAGCGGGAGGAGAACCATGAGGCCGCTGCCGAAGTCTCGCTTCCACGAGGCCATGCGCGGGTTAACAGGGGGCAGGTAATGAGTCCTTTCGTTGTGAACGGATGAACCCGGGCGCTGAACGGATGGTTTCAAGTCCGGCCGGCGGATATCGGGTGACATGGAAAGCGGTGACAGAGTCCGGGTCGACCGTGACGGCCAGCGCCACGAGGGTGTGGTGTTGCCGTCGTCGACGCCGGCGCAACTGGTGGTGAAACTCGACAGCGGCTACAATGTCGGTATCGACCGCGACGGCGCGACGGTCGAGGTGCTCGAATCGTCGGTCCACGATATCGAGCGCGCACAGGACGAACAGGGTCAGTCCCGCATCGAGTTCGACGAGGAGCTCCCGACCGTGGCGCTCATCTCGACGGGTGGGACCATCGCCTCGACGGTGGACTACCGGACGGGCGCGGTCACCGCGCAGTTCGACGCCGAGGACGTCCTGCGTGCGGTGCCGGACCTGGCGGGACTGGCCAACTACCGGGGACGGGTGGTCGCGAACATCCTCTCCGAGAACATGACCCCCGACGTCTGGCAGGAGCTGGCCGGTGCGGTCCACGAGGAAATCGCCGCCGGTGCCGACGGTGTGGTGGTGATGCACGGAACCGACACGATGCAGTTCACCGCCTCCGCGCTGGCGTTTATGCTTGACACACCGGTTCCGGTGGTGTTCACCGGCAGTCAGCGCTCGGCCGACCGGCCCTCCTCGGACAACGTGATGAACGCCGTCTGTGCGGTGGAGGCCGCAACCAGCGACTGTGCGGAGGTGCTCGTCTGTATGCACGCCCAGAGCTCCGACGAGCGGTGCGCGCTCCACCGCGGAACACGGGTCCGGAAGAACCACACCTCCCGCCGTGACGCGTTCGAGACGGTCGGCGCGAGGCCGCTGGGGACGGTCGATTTCGAGAGCCGCACGGTCTCTGTCCGCCGCGAGTACCGCGAGCGCGGCGGGGTCGAACTCGACATCAACCCGGATCTGGAGACAGACGTATCGCTGGTGAAGTTCACGCCAGGTGACGGACCCGGGCGACTGGACAGGGTCGCCGACAGCGCCGGGGTCGTGCTGGAGGGAACCGGACTGGGCCACGTCAACACCGACTGGATACCGGCAATCGAGGAGCTGAGCGACGCGGGCACGCCGGTGGTGATGACCAGCCAGTGCATCGACGGCCGGGTCTGTGACCGCGTCTACGACACGGGACGGGACCTGCTCGACGCCGGTGTCATCGAGGGCGAGGACATGCTGCCGGGCACCGCGAAGGTCAAGTTGATGTGGGCACTCGCGAACACGGACGCCGTTGCCGAACAGATGCAGACACCGCTGGCCGGCGAGATACAGGAGCGGTCGGTGCCATGGACCTGAGCCACGAGGGGCCGTCACCGCCCGAGGGAATCCACCTCCGGCCGGCGACCCACGACGACTACGAGGACGTGGCGGCGTTCACCCGGGACACCTGGACCGAGGTTTCGGACTACCTCCCGGATGTCTATCACGACTGGATAGACGGCGAGAACAAGCGAACACTGGTGGCCGACGCGGGCGACGCGATCGCCGGCATCGCACAGGCGGTGATGCTCTCGCCCAGCGAGGCCTGGACACAGGGGATGCGGGTCAACCCCGCCTTCCGCGGGCAGGGCGTCTCCGAGGCGGTGACCCGGGCGCTGTTCGGGTGGGCCCGCGAGCAGGGCGCGGCCGTCGCGCGCAACATGGTGTTCTCCTGGAACGAGGCCGGGATGGGGCAGTCCCGCAGTCTCGGCTACGAACCGGTCGCCGAGTTCCGCTGGCTCCACCCCGAACCGGCGGCCGGCGACCTGCCGGCGACCGTAACCTCACGCGTCGACACCGCGTGGTCGTTCTGGACAGCGAGCGAGGCGCGCACACGGCTCGCGGGACTTGCGCTGGACATGGACGAATCCTGGGCGATGCGGGAGTTGACCCGGGGGATGCTCCGCCGGGCCAGCGAGGAGACTGCGCTGCTTGCGGTCACCCGCGAGGACGGCACGCGGGGGCTGGCGTACCGCACCCGGACTCTAACTCGAGACGGCGAGAACGGGACCGAACAGTGGGCCGAGTACGGCGTCGGCGCGTGGGCCGACCCCGAGGCCGCGGAGACACTCCTCCGGGCCGTTGCTGTGGACGCGGCCGACTGCGGCGCAGACCGGACACGCGTGCTGATACCCGAACACCCCCAGACGGTGTCCGACGGCGCCTACCTGCGGGCCGAACTCGGAGAGCATCCCGACTTCGTGTTCGCTGCCGACCTGACCGGCGTCTGATCACCCGGACGGCCCGAGCGTGCGCTCGGTGCCGGCCGCGTCCCCGGACTCTGGCTGGTCGCCCTCGCGGCCGGGAACACCCGTCGTGTCGTCGAAGAGACTGCAGCCCGCGAGCCCAGTCAGGAGCGCTGCGCCGCCGACCGCCAGCAGCCGTCGCCTGTCGGTATCTGTCATCGCACTGGAGTTGACCGGCCGACCGATTGAATCCTTCGGTTCGCACGTAGAACCAGAGAGGAGGACCAGTATCAGTTCTGAAAGAGGCGCGGCCGGGAACTCGGACGCGGTGGAGCAGTGCTGGCCAGGACCGGCCACAGGTGCTAGAGAGGAACACCACCCAGTTGCAGTCCGACCCAGATGCCGAGCGCACCGGCGGGCGCGATGGTGAGGTCGTCGTCGATGATGACGCCACGGACGACCGGCTTGATGCCGTCCGCGACCATCCCGCCGGTGCCGCCGAGAACGACCGCGAGTGGTTCGTCGTGGACAAAGGGAACGGTGAGCACCGCGCAGGCGAGAAACATCGTCACGAGGGCGCGCGGTCGTTTCACCCGACGGAGTTCGTCCACCGACGCCGCACCCGCCACCGGGTCGGCGATTGTCAACATCAGGATGGCCGGAATCGCGACCTGTGGGTCGAAAGCGAGCGCGACCGCTGTCGCCGAGAGCATAAAGAGGAGATACGCCCCGAGCGAGTCCTCCTCGTACCTCCGGAGGTAGTCGAACAGAAACAGGTCGAGACCGAACCGGAGTCGCCCCAGTTCGACGAGAGACGCGATTGCCGTGGCACCCAGCATGATGGCCCCAACGAGCCACCACTCCACAAACGGGAGAACGTAGAGCGCGGGAAAGCCGGTCCCCGCGACGTGGACGAGTCGGCGGCCCAGGTCGTCCTGTGAGAGGCGGTGCTGGCTCCGCTCCCAGAGCGTCGTCTCGGTCATCGGGAGCCTCCCGCTCGGCCCGGGTGTCTGTGACTGCGGCCGCGGCTGCTGGGTTCGTGTGCGCTCCAACCGGACTGTCGGCGGCAGTGGCTCATAGCTCGTCGAAAAGGAGGTCGCCGTCGCGCAGCAGTCCGAGTGTCTCGGCTAACTCCGCCGTCGGGACGCGGCGCTGGTCGGTGCTGTCGCGCTCCCGAACCGTGACGGTGTCCGCCTCGAGGGTGTCGTAGTCGATTGTCACGCAAAACGGGGTACCGACCTCGTCCTGACGGCGGTAGCGCCGGCCGATTGCGCCGGCCTCGTCGTAGGTCACCGACAGGCCGGCCGAGCGCAACTGACCGGCCACCTCCCGGGCGTACTCGTCCAGACCGTCCCGGTCCATCAGCGGGAACACGCCGACGGTGGTCGGTGCGACCGCCGGCGGGACCGAGAGATACTGGCGGTCGTCGCCGTCGACCTGGTCCTCCCGGTAGGCGTGGACCAGCACCGTGTAGACGAGTCGACCGAGACCAAAGGAGGGTTCGACGACGTGTGGCGTGACGTGCTCGCCCGACTCGGTCACCTCCTCGACGGCGAAGCCGGTGTGTTCGACCGGGACGTCGTAGCGCTCGTCGTCCACCACCACAGTGACCGTCTCACCCGCGAACGCGTCGGGGTCGCGCCCGGCACGCTCGGCGAGCGCGTCGGCGATGTCGGCGGCAACGCCACCAAAGGCCGGCCCCAGTTCGCTCATGTCGGGGTCGACGGTCGGTCGCTCCACGGTGACCGGTTCGTCGTACTGCTTGAACACCGAGAACGACTCCCCGGAGTGGTCGGCGTGTTTGTCGAGGTCGTAGCTGCCCCGGTAGGCGAAGCCGGTCACCTCGACCCAGTCGCCGCCGATCTCGGTCTCGGCGTCCCAGCAGTCTGCGGCGTAGTGCGAGAGTTCGCCCGGCAGATGCTGGCGGTACCGGAACCGGTCCATATCGACGCCGATGGACTCGTACCAGTCCCGCGCCAGCCCCAGGTAGAAGGCGATCCAGTCGCTCTCGATGACCCCGCTGTCGACTGCCTCTTGGACGGTCAGGCTCTTCACCCCGCCGTCGTCGGCCTCCTGCTGTCGGGCGGCGTACAGCGGCAGGGTCACGTCCGCCACCCGGTCGAGCGGTGGCTCGTCGGTCTCCGGGTCGATGAACTGCTCCAGTTCCGCCTGTGAGAACTCCCGGACCCGCACGAGCGCCTTTCGCGGGCTTATCTCGTTGCGATAGGCCCGGCCGACCTGTGCGACGCCGAACGGCAACTGGTTGCGGGCGTACTCGGCCAGCTGTGGGAAATCGACGAAGATACCCTGGGCGGTCTCCGGGCGAAGATAGCCCGGCGAGGCCGTTCCGGGGCCGATGTTCGTCTCGAACATGAGGTTGAACTCCTCGACCGGTTCGCCCGCGAGCGCCACACCACAGGTCGGACAGACGATGTCGTTGTCGGCGATTATCTCGCCAACCTCCGCCGGCGGGAGCGACTCCGCCTCGTCGATGTCGGTGTTGTCCTCGACGAGATGGTCGGCCCGGTGGCTCCCGTCACACCCGGGACACTCCAGAATCATGTCGTCGAAGGTGTCCAGATGTCCGGAGGCGTCGAACACCGCCTCGGGCATCACCGTCGGCGCGTCCACCTCCATGTTCCCCTGGCGGGTCACGAACAGGTCCCGCCAGGAGTCGGTGATGCTGTCTTTCAGTGGTGTCCCCTGTGGCCCGTAGGTGTAGAAGCCGCCGACACCGCCGTAAACCGACGCGGTCTGGATAAAGAAGCCACGGCGTTTCGCCAGCTCGGCGATGCGGTCGATCTCGCTCGCAACCCCCCCATCGGTCCGGTGCCCGGTCCCGGGTCGGTCACCGCCGCTCATCGCATCGCCTCCAGCAGGTGGATATCCTGCACGATGCCGGCGAGGTCGCTCCCCTCCATCATCGGAATCTGCTCGATTTCGTGCTCGATGAGTCGCTGTGCGGTCTCCGCGACCGACTGGGAGCCGTTGACCGTCAGCAGGTCCTCCGTCATGAACGCGCTCACCGCGCCGGTCGGTATCTCGACGTTCCGGGTGGGCATGTAGCTGTTGCCGACGGCCTTTATACCCTCCCAGGCCCAGTCGTCGTCCTGGTCGGCGATGGACTCGCCGGTTTCGGCCTCGCCCTCGACCACCCGGGCGACCGCGAGGATGTCCACCTCGGTCAACATCCCGGTGACACCCTCCTCGTCGAGCACGACCGCGTACGGGACGTCGGCGTAGGCGAGTTCCCGCTCGGCCACCGGCAACGGTGTGCCCGAAAAAACACAGTTGATCGACTCGCCCGCGACGGCCGCCGCGGTCAGTTCGGTCCCCTCACCGCGTGCGAT
>JAQCNG010000092.1 GCA_028275145.1 Halovenus sp.
TTTTTGTTCACCGCGCCCAACCAGTCGGACATGATACTCATCTACGGTGCCTACGGCTACACGGGCGAACTCATCGCACGGGAGGCCGACGAGCGGGGGCTCGACTTTGCTGTCGCGGGTCGCGACGGCACAAAGACACGGGGACTGGGGGTCGAACTCGACGTCGACTCGCGCGTGTTCGAGGCCGACGAGACCCGGGGGAACCTCGACGGCGTCGACGTGGTCCTGAACTGCGCCGGGCCGTTCGTGGACACCCACGGGCCAATCGTCGAGGCGTGTCTGGAGACGAACACCCACTACGCGGACATCACGGGCGAGTTGGGCGTCTTCGAGGCGCTGGCAGAGCGCGACCGGGAGGCGGAGGAGGCCGGGGTGTGTCTGCTCCCCGGCGCGGGGTTCGACGTGACGCCGACGGACTGTCTGGCGGGGCATCTCCACGAGCGGTTGCCCGACGCGACGCACCTCCGGGTCGGGTTCGAGGCCCACACCAGCGTCTCCGGCGGGACACTCGCCTCGGCAATCGAACACGCCGGCGGCGGCGGCAAGACACGCCGTAACGGCCGCATCGAGGACGTCCCCCTGGCGGCCGACTCCCGGACAATCGACTTCGGGGCCGGCCCGCGCAACGCCATCACCGTCCCGTGGGGGGATATCTCGACGGCCTACTACACCACGGGCATCCCGAACATCGACGTGTACATGGCGGTCCCACCGCATCTCGAACCGGTGGTCCGGGCGAGCAACTACGCCGCGGGTCTGCTGGAGTTCGACCCTCTGAGGAGTGGGCTGAAGACCCTGGCACGGACGTTCGTCGACGGCCCGGCCGAGCGGACCCGCGAGCGCGAGCAGGTGTTCGTCTGGGGCGAGGCCGAGAACGACGAGGAGACGGTCACCTCGCGACTGGTCACCCCCGAGACGTACGCGCTGACGGTGGACGCGGCCACGAGCGCCGCCGCGCGACTCGACGACCCCGACGCCCTGACGGGGTATCACACGCCCGCCACGGCGTTCGACCCGAACTTCGTGCTCGACCTGGACGGTGTCGAGGGGTTTCTCGACGAGGCGTTTCCGGAGCTGGTGTGAGCAGCGGAACACGCTGCCGGGCGGCGGTCACCCGAGCGGGTTGAGCGAGGGAACAAAGAAGGCCAGAGACAGCTGTGCGACCCCCGCGAGCACGAGGACGACGGCGGCCGCGCGGGTGAGCGTGTGCGCGTGGCCCGCGAAGCGGCCGAGCAGCGCCTCCTGACCAACCGCGACGGCGACAGTCGCCGCGAGCATGAGCAGCGCAAACGCGGCGGCGTAGGCGGCGAGCACCAGCGCGGTGCCCGTGACCGAGAGCCCGACAGAGGCGACCGTTATCGAGAGAAACAGCGGCAACACACACGCCGTCGCCGCCAGCGCGTACAGCGCGCCGAACGCGACAAAGCCAAGCACGCTCGCGCGCCGCTCGGGCAGGGCCACGGCCGGCGTGAGCGTGCCCGTCCAGAGCAACGCGACGCCGAGTCCGACCAGCAAAACCCCGACGAGCGGTTCGACCACCGGGAGCACGCGCTCGAATGCGGTGGTCGCGCCGAGGGCAGCAACCGAGAGCACCGCGAAGGTCCCGAGCGCGCCAGCACTCGCCGCGAGGCCGCGGGCGACTGCGCCCGGGAGCGGCGCGGATTCGGCCTCGACTGCCCCGACGTAGTAGCCCACATAGCCCGGCAACAGCGCGAACACACACGGCGAGAAGAAGGTGAGAACCCCGGCGGCGAACGCGAACGTGGCCTCGCCAGTTACGGTCATTCTCGCCCGGGGATGTGGCCGAGAATATCGTCGGTCTCCTGGTAGCCGCCGTCTGACCAGGTCACCCGGTTGTCCGCGTCGAACACCACCGAGTAGGGGACCCCCCGCGCGCCGACCCGGCGGGAGAGTTCGAGCGTCTCGTCGTAGGCGACCGGCCAGGAGCCGTCGTGGTCGGCCCACCACGCGGCGACCTCACCGGCGTCGACAGTCTTGCCGACCGGTTCGTTCGTCACGGAGACGAACTGCACGTCGTCGTCGACGGCGGCGGCGGCCTCGCCCAGCGGGCCCATCTTCCGCTGGCAGATTGTACACCAGGTGGCAAACAGCGAGAGGTATGTGACCCGTCCCGTCTCGGGGACCGTCTCGGTGCCGGGCGGACTGCCCGGCGCGTCGATTCGGGGGAGTTCCAGCGGGTCGATACGGTCGCCCTCGCTGTTGCCCAACTGGCCGAACGCAACCGCACCACCGGCTCCCAGCACGCCGAGTGCACCGAGTCCAGCGATTGCCTCGCGTCGTCTCATCTGTGTATCACCTCACCACCGCTCTCTGAGCGTCTCGACGTCGTCGAGCAGGCCGGCCCCGCCCGGGACCCTGCTGCCGTTGTAGCCCCGCTCGACGTAGCCGTCGGCGTTCACGAGCAGAATCACCGAGTTGTGGCTGTATGCCATGTTGCTCATCTCGCGCTCGGACTCGGGGACGAAGTCGAACCAGACGCCCATCTGCTCGGTGACGACTGTCTCGGCACCTGCCTCGCCGTCCGGCCGGAGAAAGTGCCACGCCTCGGCGTCGGGAACCGCACCGACGTCCTCGCTGAACGACTCAAGCACCGCGGGCGTGTCGTGTTTGGGGTCGAACGTGGTCGGCATGAACGCGAGTTCGTCGTTGTACCCCCGGTCGCGGGCGTTTGCCTGGACCTGCGCGAGCGCCGCGGTCAGCGTCGGACACACCATCGTACAGCGCGCGAAGATGAACGTCAGCAGGGTGTGTCGCTCGCCGACGTACTCCCGGGTCGAGAGTTCGCGGCCGCTCAGCGCGTCCGTGACCGTCACCCCGGGCAGTTCGTCGGCGTGGATGGGAAAGGTGAGATTCCCGTTGTCCCGCGACTCGCGGAGGTCCTCGTAGCGGTCGGGCGCGTCGAGAACAACGTCGTCAGTTGCGCCCGGTGACCCGCCAAACACCGAATCGAGACAGCCAGCGACCCCGGCGGTCACTGCCGCGGCGCTTCCGGCGAGGTAGTGCCGTCTATCCATCTCAATCCGGATTTCGGGTGTCCGGGTTTGTAAGGCCTCTGGTGGGCGCGTCGAAACCGCCTGGACGGGGGTCGAGGCTCGGCTGTGGAATCGACATGGATTCGACCTCGACGCCCTCGGCCGGGTCGCCGAGTTCGCCTGTTCCGCCGGAGACGACCGTCCAGGTGCGGGTGCCGTTCTGCGGTTCCGTGTGGCGGTGGGGTTATGTGACCCGACCAGTAAAGAAAGAACAGACAGCGGAATGATCGAGGCGTGACCGACGGCGTCGACATCGGCGGGCGCTCCCGCCGGTTCCAGGCGGCAGTCATCGTCGTCACGATACTCGCCCTGCTGGCGGCCGCGTTCGCCGCCGCAACGCTGGACAGCGCCAGCCCCGTCGACATCGACCCCGGCGACAGGGGTGTCGACGGTGGCGACATCGGGGTAAACGGCAGTATCGACGGAAGTTCGGGGGACGGCGGTGGCGGCGGTGGCGGCGTCGGACTCCCGGATTTCATCCTCGACATCATCGACGGCATCGTCGACGGCGACCAGTCCGGCGAGGGCGACCTGCGGCCGGTCGACCCCGGCGAGGGCGAGATTCCGCCGCCGCCGTACAACATCACGGTCGAACCGGAGCCGACACCGGGCACGCCGGTTGTCGTGACCGTCGAGAAAAACGGCCGCCCGGTGCCGTTCGCGCTCGTCGCGTTCAACGGTGACCGGGTCGGGGTGACCGGCCCCACCGGCCAGGTCAGGGCCCGTGTGCCCTACACCGACGAACTGACCGTCACCGCCACACCGCCGGAGTCAGAGGACTCGGACGGGGGGTCCGGCGGTTCGGGAGAGCCGTTTGCGCTCGGGGAGTCGGGTGAACCCGGTGTGCTCTCGGCCTCGGGTGGATTCGGCACGGCACCCGACGCAGGACTGCTCGGCACACCTGCGGGGTCGGGTGGACTCGCCGCGCCGGGTGTGGGCCTGCAGGCGGGGGCGCGGGAGAACTCCTCGGCCACCTACGACCTGCCGACCGACGTCGTCGCCCGCGTCGACGGTGTCGCACTGCCCGGCGAGTCCGAGACGGTACGGTTCACGGTAGCCGGCAACCCGCTCCCGGCCGTCGAGGTGCGCCAGGACGGGCGGCGGATGGCCATCACCGGCGACAACGGCACGGCCGATATCCGGGTGCCGGCGGACGCCCCGCTGGCGGGGTCGGTCTCCGTATCACTCACACGCGAGGAGTTCGACAGCGAGGCGAGCGTCGAGGTGGGCGAGGTCACGGCCGACGTGGAGACGGGGCTGTTGGCGCTGCCGGCAACGGGTGGGACCGTCGAACTCAGCGCCGTCGACAGCACCGATACGGAGCCACTCGATGCTGTGCCGGTGACGGTCACCGACGGCAACGAGCGGGTCGCCGCCGGCGAAACCGGACAGAACGGGACGATGTCGTTCACGCTGCCGTGGACGAACAGCGTGACCGCAACCGGAACGACCGACAGCGGCGCAGTCTCGGCGCGGGTCACCGGAATCTTCCTCTCGCTGGCCGGCGTGGTCGTGGCGCTCGGGCTCCCGCTGGTCGGACTCGCGGTCTGGGCGCGACAGAACCCGGCGACTCGCCGCCAGGGCCGCGAGCGACTGGTGGGTCTGTTGCTCGCCGCCGGGGGCCTGCTCGAGCGGACGGGTCGCTGGCTCGCGAGGGGGGTCCGGAACCTGCCGGTCCGGGGTGGGGTCGAGCGCCTGTGGGGTGGGCTGGTCGGGACCGCTGTGTGGCTCCGGGGTCTGCTCGGCTCCGGTGTCGGACTGGTGCGTGATGGTCTCGTTGGGGGTGTCCGACGGGTGCGCGAGGGGGCCTGGCTCGCGCTCGTGCTCGCGGGGCCGCGGTGGCTGTTCGAGCGGCTCCGGGCCGCCCTGCTCGAACTCGCCGGACTCCCGTCGCGGTTGCCCGGGGGTGTGACCGGTGACACCACGGGAGGGGAACAGAGCGCAGGCGAGGACTGGGCGGAGGCGACACCGGAGAGCCAGCAGCCAGGGTCGGCCTACGAGCGGCTCCGCCGGTGCTGGCAGTGGCTCGTCCGGCGGGTGGTCGGGCGCGGGGGGCACAGAACAGAGACACCGGCCGAAATCGAGCGCCGCGCGGTCGAGCGTGGACTGCCGGCGGGTCCGGTGCGCAGGCTGCGGCGAGCCTTCCAGGAGGTGGAGTACGGCCCGGCAGACGCCGACGAGCGGGTCGACGACGCCCGGTCGGCCCGCGAGAGTCTCGACCAGGAGGAGGACAGTGAGACTGACGGGTGACCGGCTCCTGCTCGGCGCGGGGGTGGCGAGCGTGATGGTCGGGGCGTGGCTGCTGGTCGCGCCGGGAACGGTGCCGGCGCTCGGCCCGCTCGATGCGCTGACCGACACCGACACCGCGGCCCGGGTCGGCCTGCTGGTCGGACTGGTCGTCGCGGCGCTGGCGGCGTTCCAGATGCGAAAGACTGCACGGGAGACACTCGACAGGTCCGGTCTGCTCCCGGCCCCGCCGGAGTGGGCCCGCGACGCCCGGGTGCCCGCCCCGAGCGCGCCACTCGCCCAGAGCTACCGCCGACTCGGCAACAGCATCGAGCGGTTCGGACGGTCCGGCTGGCGCGTCGTCGCCTACGGCCGGCGGGCGAGAGACACCATCGACCGGCCCGCCGGGAACGACCAGCGCGACCAGCGCAGACCACCTGTCGGGAACGGCGAAGGGGGCCAGCCACCAGAGCCCGGACGGCGCGAGCGACCTGCGGAGAAACACGTTCGAAACCGTCTACCGGAGGACAGACAGCCCAGCCGACCCGCGGAGCAGGCGCCGGAGACAGACCGGAGTCGGGGAGCGGGCGGTCGGCCGTTCGGGCACCGCGGGTCGTCGAGATTGCTCGCCTTGCTCGACGAGGTGGCGCTGACCGCGCGGGACACCTACGCGGCCGCGACAGGCTGTGACGAGGCAACGGCAGAGCGGGCCGTCGAGACGGGCGAGTGGACCGACGACCGTATCGCAGCGGCGTTTCTCGCCACGGAACAGGAGGCCCCCTCGTTCACACTCACGGAGCGTGCACTCGCATGGCTCGCCCCACAGCGGACGTTCGACCGCCGACTCGGGCGAACGCTCGATGCCGTCGAGACACACGCCGAGGGGTTCCTGACCTACCGGACCCCGTCGACCGACCGGACAGGCGGCGACGAGACGGGCGGCGGCGAGACGGACACCGACGAGGTAGGTGTGGAGGGCAGAGGCAGGGTGGACAGTCGCGAGATGGGCACAGGCACGGGCGGAGGCGACAGCGACGGGGTGCCCGCCGGCCCGGCGGGGGAGGGGAGACAGTGAGCGAGCGCGGGCGGACGACGACCTACACCGCGCGGTTCGCGGGGTTCGTCGCGCTGCTGGGCGTGCTGGTCGGGGTTGGACTGGTCACGTTCAACCCCGTTGCGTTCGCCGCGGCGACGCTGCCGCTTGCCGTTCTGCTCGCGGGCCTCGTCGGGCAACCGGGCGCGCCCGGCGACAGCCTCGAGGTCTCTCGCGAGGTCACGCCCGCACGGCCGCGACCGGCCGAGCAGGTAACCGTCACGGTGACCGTCGAGAACACGGGTGAGTCGACGCTCGCGGACCTGCGACTGGTCGATGGCGTCCCCGACGCGCTCGGGGTCGTCGCGGGACAGCCACGGGCGAGCGGACCGCTCGAACCTGGCGAGACGGTCACCCTCGAGTACGAGGTGCTCGCCCGCCGGGGACAGTACACGTTCGACCCGCCGGTCGCCCGCTCGCGGACGGTGCTCGGTTCGATGTGGGTCGAGGAGTCGCTGGCGGCGGCGGGCGGTTCGACGCTCCGGTGTGCCGTCACCGCGGAGGACATCCCGATCGAGGCGGAGGGGAGCCAGTTCGTCGGTGACCTGCTGTCGGCAACCGGCGGCGAGGGCGTCGAGTTCTACGCCACCCGGGAGTACCGCCGCGGCGACCCGCCCTCGCGGGTCCACTGGCGAGAGCTGGCAAAGCGGGGTGAACTCTCGACGATCACCTACCGGGAGCGCCGGTCGGCGGAGATAACGCTCATCACCGACGCCCGGGCGAGCGCCCGGGTCAGCGCCGGGCCGGGCGAACCCGCCGGGGCACTGCTCGCGGCGTACGCGACCTACCAGTTGCTGGCGCCGCTGGTGGGGCGTGGTCACCGTGTCGGCGTCGCCGCGCTCGGGATGGAGCCGACGGCCGGGCGGGGGTTTCCCGTCCGGCGTATCGACCACGGCCGCGGCGACAAACAGGTCCAGCGCGGGCTGGACCTGCTCGGCGACGTGGACAGCCAGGTCCAGGCGGTGGTGCCGTCGGAGGTGGTCCGGCGCATCGGCACCGAGCGCGACGACGAGCCACATCTCGCCGCGGGGAGCCCGGCGGCCTCGCTGCTGGACAGGCAGGCACCGGTGTCGGTCGGCGAGTTCAGCGACCACCTCGCCGGGTGGACCGGGTCGACCACGCAGTTTGTCTGTGTCACGCCGCTGCTCGACGCGCCGGTCCACGGACTCTGCCGGCGACTCGAGCGCGAACACCCGCCGGTCGTCATCAGCCCCGACGTGACCGTCCCGATCGCCGACCGCGGAGACGAGCGCCGCCCGGACAACAGCCTGATGGGGCACACAGCACGCGACAGCGTCCCCGCGCGCACCCTGCGTCTCCAGCGGGCGACCCGTATCGACTGGCTCCGCCAGCACGGCGCGACGGTCGTCGACTGGGACCCCGCCCGCCCGCTGGCGGTCGCCTGCGAGAACCAGACGCTCCCGGGGGTGTGACCCAATGGCTCCGCCCGACCCACGAGACGACCGCTCCCGGGGGTCCCAGCGCCGGGAGTCCCGTCACGGTCGGCCGTCCCAACAGGCAGACCGTGGTCGGCCATCCGGGGATGGGCCGATACGCGACGGCGGGCGGCGGTCGGGGCCGGCGGTGGGTCCGGGGGTCAGATCGTCGCCGGGGTCGGCGGGCGGCGAGCGCGGACCGGACGACGGACCGTCGCGGCCGCCGGCCGGCGGGAGACCCGGCGGGGCGCGCGTCGACACGAGGGCGACAACCGCCGGCCTGCTCCCCGACGGGCCGGGCCTCGCGGTGCTCGGACTGGTGACAGTCGGCATCGTCGCGCTGGGGGTGGCACTCGGGTACGACACCGTCGCACTGGCGTTGCTCTGTGGAACGGGCGCACTCGGTGCCGTCGGCGTCCGGGTGGTCACCCGGGACAACAGGAACGGGGCCGGCGTGGCGCTGCTGTGGGTGGCCGCGTTCGCGTTCGCGGCGCTGTCGATGGTGCTGATGGGGCAGTCGGGCGGGGGACTGGCCTCGCTGCTGGCCGCGCTGGGCGTCGCGGCGGCGGCGGCGCTCGCACCGTTTGCCGTCCTCGGGAGCACGGTCAGACTGTACGGGCACGGCGCCGGCCGGCAGGTGATACGTCGCTACGTGCTCGGGGCGCTCCTGCTGGGTGGAATCGCCGTGGCGCTGGTCGTCGGTTCGCGGCTGCTGTCGCTCGGCTGGGATATCCTGCCGCCCGCGCTCACCGGGTCGCTGGCCTCGGGGTCGCTGGCGGTACAGGTCGTCACCGCGGTTGTTGTCTACGGGGCCGCGCTGGTCGTCGGGGTCCGGGTGGCCCGGGCGCTCCCGATGGCCGTGTTCGTGGCGCCATCGGCCTTCGACCGCGTCCGCCGGACCCGCGAGGCAATCGAGCGGGTGTACTACTACGGACTCCGGGCCGTCGCAATCTACCTGGTGGCGGCGCAGGTGGGGCTTCTCCTGCTGGCCGGAAGCGCGAGCGAGACAGAGGCGCTCCGGACAGTCCTCCGGGCCACGGCACCGCAGTCGGTTGTCGCGGCCGTTGGCACGGTCACGGCCGCTCTGGCCGGCGTGCTGGTCGTGCTCTGGGTGCTCCGGACGGTTGGCGGGTTCACCCGGGCCGGTGTCGTCTCCATCATCCTGCCGCCGGTGGTGGCCGGCGCTCTCGCCGTGGTGGTCTCGACGACGGCGGCAGACCGGACCGGCTCGTTTGTCGACAGGTTCGTCCGGCCGAGCGTGTTCGAGTCGTTTCTGGTCGACGTCTCGCCGGGGGTGTTCGTCGGTCTGCTCGCGGTGCTGTCTCTCGCGTGTGCGGTGGTGTTCAGCGTGCCGACGCTCGTCGCCGGACAGGGTCTGGGCGACGAGTCGCTGGCCGGCATCGCCTCGGCCGCTGTCGCGGTGGTGCTGGTGGTGGTCGTCGCGGTGCTCGCCGGCCGGGGACTGGTTGTCGTCGCCGGCGTCGCACTCGCCACGCTGGTCTGGGAGTTCGGCGAGTTCGCAACCGTCGCCTCGGGTGAACTCGCCGGCCCGGCGGGGGGCCTGCCGGACGGGTTCAGTCGTCTGGCCTCGGTCCACGCCGTCGCGACGCTGGCCGTCACCGGCGGGGCCGCGGTGCTCGGGACGCTCGTGTTCGTCGTCGCGGCCGGGTCCGGGCTCTCGACGACTGTCGGCGCGGTGGTGGTGCTCCTCACCGGGGTCGGTGTCGCCGCGCTGACGCTGCTGTTGAACGGGTAGTCAGGCCTCGTCCATCCCGGGAACCGGAACAGAGTCGAGCGCCCCGTCGACGATGCGGGTGCGGTCGACGTTGCGGATGGAAGCGTCAGTCGTGAGCACGAGGCGGTGGGCGTACACCGGCCGGGCGAGTCGTTTCACGTCCTCGGGTGTGACGTACGCCCGCCCCCGGATGACCGCGAGTGCGCGGGTGACCTCGAACAGCGCCTGGATGCCCCGCGGCGAGACGCCCACCTCCACACTGCTGTCCTGGCGTGTGTACGACGCGATATCGACCATGTACCGCTTGACTTTGTCGTCGACGGCGGTTTCCTCGGCGGTCACCTGGAGGCTACGGACGGTCGTCGGGTCCGTCACCGCATCGACGGAGGGCAGCTGTGTGCGGCGCTGCTCGCGGCGGTCGAGCAGTTCCACCTCGCCGTCGGTGCCGGGATAGCCGAGTTTCGTCTTGACCGCAAAGCGGTCCCGCTGTGCCTCGGGCAACTCGAAGGTCCCCTCCTGTTCGATCGGGTTCTGTGTCGCAATCACGAAAAACGGTCGGGGGAGCGTGTAGGTGGTGCCGCTGGCGCTGACCTGGCGCTCGCCCATCGCCTCGAGCAGCGCGGCCTGTGTCTTTGGCGGTGCCCGGTTTATCTCGTCTGCCAGCACCACGTTGGCAAACACCGGTCCACGCTGGAACTCGAAACTGCCGTCGGCCTCGTTGTAGACGTGCGAGCCGGTGATATCTGCGGGCAGGAGGTCGGGTGTGAACTGGATGCGCGAGAAGGAGACGCCGAGCGCGCCGGCGAGTGCCCGCGCGGCCACCGTCTTTCCCGTCCCCGGAACGTCCTCGAGTTGGACGTGTCCACGGGCGACGATGCCGGCGACCAACAGCTCGAAAAACTCCCGGTCGGCGACGACCGCCTCGCGGAGTTGCTCCACGACCTCGCCTGTCAGCCTGGCCCCCTCCTCGACCGACAGCGGCGTCACCTCCTCGATTGCCTGCTCGGCCCGTGCCATGGTTCTCTTGACTGCTCGACCCAATTCAATCTGTCGAGACACACGACAGACCGGCAAGGTCACACGCGACCGTCGACCTGGCGTCCGGAGGCGATAGACACAATCGGGAGTGCCAGTTGGTCACCGGCGACACACGAGGGTGCCAGTTGGTCACCGGCGACACGCGGGGGTGCCCGCGGCCGCCGCTGATGCCGGCCGACCGGACGACTCCGGCCCGATAGAGATAATTAACCGGGACCCCGAGAGCAACTGTGGACCGCCGAACCCTGACTGTCCTCGCGATTGTGGTGCTCGGGGTGGTTGCCCTTGGGCTCTCCGCAGCGACGCTCACCTCGCCGGAGACCTCCTCGAACGGTGGCGGCCAGTCCGGGGAGACGGGTGGCTCGGTCGTCGACAACCAGACAGACGAGACATCCTCTGAGGGGCCAAATCTCGGCGACGTGGAGCCGCTGGTGTTGCTGGTCGCCGGGTTGCTCGTTGTCGCCTCGCTGGTCTACATGGCGCTGTACGAGCGCGGGTGGCTGGTCGCGTTCTGCGTTGTGCTGGCGGCGATTCTCGTGTTCGGCCTGGTCATCCAGGACCTGGAGTTCCAGCCCTCGGTGTCGAACGGGACTGACGCCGGCAACCCCGGCGAGGGCGGCCAGGGCGGTGACCAGGAGAGCCCCGATGGCGGCCAGAGCGAGGGCTCCGGGTCGTCGTTCCCCACGTTCCTGCTCGCGGGCGTGTTTCTCGTCCTGTTGCTGGTCGCGTACGCGGTGCTTGGCCGGACCGTCAGCGACCGCGACGAGAACCCGGTGGAGGACGACGGGACTGTCCAGCCGGAGACGCTCGGCGCGATTGCCGGGCGGGCGGCCGACCGCATCGAGACGGGAGCAGACAGCACGACGGCCGCCGACAACGAGGTGTATCGGGCCTGGCAGGAGATGACCAGCCGGCTCGATGCAACCAACGAGGAGACGACGACCCCCCGCGAGTTCGAGCAACAGGCTGTCGAGGCCGGGATGGCCCCAGAGGACGTCAGTGAAATGACACGACTGTTCGAGTCCGTCCGTTACGGGGGCGAGGCCGTGACCGACGACCGGGAGCGCCGTGCGGTGACCGTGTTGCGGCGCATCGAATCGAAGTACGGGGGCGAGGGGTGAACCGGCGGTATCTCCTCCTCGCGCTCGGTATCGTGCTGTTCGGCGTCGGGATTCTGGAGCGACAGGAGCCGGGAACCGTGCCGGTTCCGGCCGCCGGCACCCTGCTGACGGGCTTTGGCGGACTGGTGTTGCTCTACGGGGTGGTGGTGTACCTCCGCTCCCGGGGCCAGCGGTTGGACCACGCCGACACGCCGGAGGTCGAGATACAGCGACCGACCCGGGTGCCCGGCACCGACCTCGGCGAGACGCTCGACGGGTTCCCCGGCCCCGACGGCCTCTACAGCGACGGGTTCGACAGCCGCCGGCGCAGACTCGAGGAGGCGGCTGTCGCGGTGCTCGCGAGGCGCAGGGGCCTCGACACTGACCGGGCACGCGAGGCGGTGCGGACGGGCGAGTGGACAGAGCGCCGGTGGGCCAGGGCATACCTCGGCGATGATATCCCCGAACCAGAGCGGGAGGTGAGCCTCGCGCGACTGTTCGCGACCGAGTCTGCCCGCGAGCGCAGCCGTCGCCGGACTGTCGACGCGATTGCGGCGGCCGCCGGCGTCGGGTCGGACGACGGAGCCGTCGACACCGGCCAGGGTGGCGAGGAGACTGTCGACACCGGCCAGGGTGGCGAGGAGACTGTCGACACCGACCCGGAGGTGCTCGCAGGGGCCGTCGAGGCCGGGACAACGGGTCGGGCCGGGACCGCCGGAGAGCACAGACGGACCGGCCACTGGGCCGGTGTCGGCCTCGTCGTGCTCGCGTGTGTCGGTCTCGGCCTGGTGCTGGAGGTGCCGGGTGTGTTGCTCGCCGGTGCGGTCGGTCTGGGCTACGTCGCCTACGCCCGCTCGACCCGACCCGGCGCGGTCGACCTGGCTGCCAGCCGCTCGGTGAGCGACACCGAACCCGACCCCGGTGACACCGTCGAGGTGACGGTCACGGTCACGAACCAGGGGGGGTTCTGTCCGGACCTCCGCATGGTCGACGGCGTCCCGGAGTCGCTGTCGGTGGCCGAGGGCTCGCCCCGGTGTGGGACCGCACTGCGCGCCGGTGGGTCGGTCACGTTCTCGTACACGCTGCGGGCGACGGCGGGGACCCACGAGTTCGGTCCGGTGCTCGTTCTCGCGCGGAACCTCTCTGGGTCGGTCGAGCGCGAGCGGTGTCTCGAAGCCGCATCGAGACTCCGGGCGGTGCCGTCGCCGGTACCGGTTCAGGTGTCGGTGCCGCTGCGTCGCCAGCCGACCCGGTACGCGGGCGACCGGACGACAGACACCGGCGGCGACGGCATCGAGTTTCGCTCGGTCCGGGAGTACAGACCGGGCGACAGTCTGACCCGCATCGACTGGAACCGGCGGGCCCGGACCGGCGAGTTGACCACCCTCGAGTTCAACCGCGAGCGGGCCACCCGGGTCGTGCTGTTGCTGGACACGCGCCGGAGCGTACGCGTGGGCCCGGAGCCCGCCGGACCGGACGCCGTGACGCGGGCGGTGGCCGGGGCACAGCGGCTGTTTCCGGCACTGCTCGACGACGGCCACCAGGTCGGCATCGCGACGCTCGGCGCCGGCGAGCAGTACCTCGCGCCCGACACCGGCAGGAGCCACCGCAAACAGGGCCGGGACCTGCTCGCCGCCGGGCCGGCCTCCCACGTGCGGACCAGCCACTACTCGCGGCCGTGGTACTGGATTCCGAAGCTCCGCGCGCGGTTCCCGGAGGACACACAGTTGCTCGTGCTCTCGCCGCTGGTCGACGCACAGACGGTCCGTATCGTCCGCCAGCTCGAGGCCTACGGCTACCCGACGACAGTCGTCAGCCCGGACCCGACGACCACCGAGACACCGGGCCACCGGCTGATGGGGGCCCGGCGGGCGCTGTTGGTGAGCGCGCTCAGAGGCGCAGGGGTGCCGGTGCTCGACTGGGAGGCATCGACGTCGCTGGAGGAACTGCTCACCAGGGAGGTGGCGGCCCGATGAGCGGTGACGGGTTCGAACGAATCGACCGGAAGCCGACCCGCCTGAGCAGCGTGCTCGCGCTCGGGGCCGCGGCGCTGACGACGGCAGCCAGTGCGTACTCACCGTTCGCGTTCGGCTCCTGTCTGCTCGGTGGACTGGTGCTCGTGGCTGGACTGGCCGGCGGCGACCAGCGGGCTGTCACCACCGCCGGCGGACTGCTGGTCGTGGGGGTGGTCCTCGGGGGTGTGGTCGGCGCGCCGGTGGCCCCCACGCTGGTCGGCGTCACCGGCGCTTTGCTCGCTGTCGACCTCGGGAGCACCGCCGTCACGGTCGGTGACCAGCTCGGTCGGCGGGCACCGACCGCGCGGCTCGAACTCGTCCACGCGACGGGGAGCGTGCTCGTCGGGACCGGACTCGTCTCGGGCGGGCTGGTCGTCCACGGGATGGCGGCCGGGAGCCAGCCCGTCACGGGCGTGTTCGGGCTGGTCGTGGCCGCGGTGGTGCTGTTCGTGGCGCTCCGGCGGATCGACCCCGTCCCGGGCTGACCGGGGGAGACACAGCGGCCCGAGAGTCGGAGTCCTAACTATCGTGACCACCCGAAAGACGGTGTGACATCACAGACAGTATCCGAGCCGGGAGACCCATCGACGTTCTCCGGCACGCGCTGGGACCGCCAGCGTGTCGCGGGGCTCACCGCTGGGGT
>JAQCNG010000366.1 GCA_028275145.1 Halovenus sp.
TCGCCGGAGCACTCGCGGGTGGTCTGGTGGCGGCCCTTTGCCGGGCAGAACGGGCGAGCGACCGGGGTGGTCGGCCGCAACTCGAACTGCCGGCAGTCGGGCCGCATCGACTCGACGTAGGCCCGCCAGCCCCGCTCGTAGGCCCGCTCTGCGATTTCGAGCCGTTTGTCGGCCTTCCACCCGGGGCTTGCGTACTCGAAGCGCCAGGCCGAGGCGTCGTGGCTCCCACCGCCGGGGCGGTCGAGAATGCGTGTCCCCGGGTCGTCGGCCGGGAGTCGGCGGGGCTGCCAGACGACGCTTGCGGCGCTCGCGCCCCGCCGGTCGGGGTCGACTGCGAGGATGCCCGCCTCCACGGGCGCGTCCGCGAGCAGGGCGGCAGTCTCCTGGTCGGCCCGGGTGCCGACCCACACCTCGTCGGCCAGTGCGAGGGCGACGTCCTGCTGGAGCTGTCCCGCGAGGCTACGGGCGGCGCTCGCGTCCAGGTCGGGCTTGTTCTCGATTGCGACGACCCGCTCGACCCAGTCGGGGTAGGGACATTTGCGGCGCAGTTCGACCCGCCCCCCGCGGGTGCGGCGCTCGACGATTCCGCGGTCGGCGGCCCGGGTGACCGCCTCGCGGACGTACCGCCAGGGGTACTCGGGCTCCGGCAGCGCGTCCCGGTACCACGCCCACTCGGCCGGGGCGTGGCGAACAACGCCGAGCAGGTCGCTGTCGAGTCGTTGCTCGCCAAAGCGGGCCCGCGCCGCGAGTCCCTCCGGGTCACACTCCAGAACGATAGTGTCCCAGCGGCGGTGTTTCGTTCCGAGCTGGCGCGCCACGAGCACCGCCCCGTCGCGCTCGCGACCCGGTGGCCAGTGCCGTTCGACCCACTGGCAGACCCCCAGTTCGAACCCGAACTCCATGTCCGAGACAGCAGTGCCGCGCGCTTGAGCGTTCCGGCCTGCAGGTCACACCGACAGCGTCATGCCGTCGTGAGCGAACGTCACGTCAAGCCCCTCCTCGGCGCTCAGCTCCCGCGCCAGCGCCCGGTAGTCGTCGTAACTGCGGCGGTACTGCTCCTCGATCTCGGTGAACACCGTCCGCTCCGGGCGAACCGCCCGGACCTGTGCCAGCGACTCCTCGAAGGTCATCTCGGCCGCCAGCGCGGTGCGCTCGGCCGCCTCCGTGACGGTCCGGTCCCCCTCGGGTGTCTCCGGAAAATAACCGGTCTCCTTTACCCAGAGCTCCAGTGCCGGCAGGCTCTCGACGTCGAGGTGGCGGTTCTCGTCGGGCGAGAGAAAGGCAGTGCCGCGTTCGTCCTCCAGCAGCAGCGCCGAGATGGCGTTCTCGCCGCCCTCCTGGATCGGTGCGCTCCGGTGGGTGAGTTCGAGACCCCCGAGACGCCGGGAGTCGCCGTCCTCGAGAATCTCGATGTCGCCCCAGCGCTGGGCCAGGTGCTCGAACACGGTGTTATCCTCGACGACCCGCTCGTGCGTGACCGGGCTCATCAGCAGTGTCGGCACCTCGCCGACGAAATCTGTGATTGGCTGGTCCTCCATCCCGAGCGCCTGGAGTGCGCGCAGGCCGAGCGTGTGGTCGGCGTGAAAATGCGAGAGAAAGACGTACTCGACAGACTCGATGCCTGCCCGGTTCAGCGAGTGCCAGACCAGTTCGGGCGTGTCAACCAGGAGGTTGGCGTCGTGGACGAACATCGAGTTGCCGCGCCGGGCGTAAGGGACACCCTGCTCGCGGGCCTCGACACAGACCCGGCAGTCACAGGTCGGCATCGGCGTCGGCGAGTTCCCGCCGGAGCCGAGAACTGTCATCTCCATGCGTCGCTGTCAGTGCTCCGGGTACAAAATCCTGCGGCGGGTCCAGAATCGTGTGACCGCGGCTGGTCGACACGCCGGGCGGACGCGGGCGCCGCCTCAGGTTCCGTGCTGCCAGCTATCCATGTACTCCGCCTGCTCGTCGGTCAGGTCGTCGATGGCGATGCCCTCGGCATCGAGTTTGATCTCCGCCACCTCGCGGTCGAGGTTGTCGGGCACGTCGTGGACCTCGGTCGCGTACTCCCCGTCGGCGACCAGGTCGCGGATACAGACAGCCTGGATGCCGAAGCTCTGGTCCATCACCTCGACGGGGTGACCCATCGAGACCGGCGAGGCGAGATTGACGAGTCGCCCCTCCGCGAGCACGTTCAGTCGGCGACCGTCGGGCAGTTCGTACGCACGGATGCCCTCGCGTGGCTGGTCGACCGTGGCGGCCATGTCCGACAGCGCGTCGACGTCCACCTCGACGTTGAAGTGGCCGGCGTTCGCGAGTATCGTCCCGTCGTCCATCGCCTCGAAGTGCTCCTCGACGATGATGTCGCGGTTGCCGGTGGTGGTGATGAACACGTCACCCTCGCTCGCCGCCTCGGCCATCGGGAGCACCTCGTAGCCCTCCATGTGGGCCTCCAGCGCGAGTCGGGGGTCGACCTCGGTGACCACGACGTGGGCGTTCTGGCCCGATGCCTTTCGGGCAACACCTCTCCCGCAGTAGCCGAAGCCGGCGAC
>JAQCNG010000007.1 GCA_028275145.1 Halovenus sp.
GTACAACGACGAGGACGGCTTCGAAGGCGGCATATGGGACGCCGATACCGGCCGACTCGAAGGTCGATACAAAGGCGTGCTCGGGGCGTCTACAGCTCAACAGGTGATACGCAAAAACAGCGAAGCGTGGCGCAGTTTCTTGCATCTGAAAGACCAGTACCACGACGAGTCGAACACGTCGGTTACGGAACACCCCAACCCGCCGGGATTCCGTGGCAACGAGGACGACGGACGCCAACTCAAAACCGTCATTCGTAACGACGCATACACGACTGAGTGGGGTGATCGGTCCCGGCTTGAGATTCTGGTCGGCAGCGAGCTGAAAGACCGATACGATCACACCGGTCGCCTCCGACTCGAAATTGCTGGCAACCCGAATTGGCCCGACTACGAAAAACAGGGCCGGTTGGACCTATGGTACGACGAGACTGAAGGCACCTTCCGAGCTTCCCAACCCGTGACTGTTTCTGATAGTGCACGGGCAACACCACTGGCCGATGAAACGGCCGCTCTGGACATCGCTGCGAACAATCTCGTCGCCTGTACCACCACGACCGGCGAGCAATACCTGTATGAAGGCCACGAATTGTTCCAGCGGTTCCGTGAGACGACACGAGAGATCGCCCGGCTACAGTCGAAACTCGAAGATGGGCAATACAGTAGCAAACGGATTCGACGGCTGTACCGAAAGCGAACCCGTCGCTGTGACCACGCACAAGAAGCGTTGTGTCGTGATCTGCTGGAACGACTCTACGAGGACGGCGTGGATACGGTATATATCGGCGGCTTGACCGACGTGCTGAAGACGCACTGGTCAGTCAAGACGAACGCCAAGACCCACAACTTCTGGGCGTTCAAGCAATTCACCGAGCGACTGGCGTGTACCGCCGAGGAATACGGGATTGCGGTGGAACTCCGGTCGGAAGCGTGGACCAGCCAAGAGTGCCCCCGGTGTGGGTCGACAGACCGGACGACACGGCATCAGGACACGCTCACCTGCCCGTGTGGGTTCGAGGGGCACGCCGACCTTACCGCGTCAGAAACGTTCCTGAGACGGCACACAGAGAACGCAGTCAGGCCGATGGCACGGCCCGTGCGGTTCGAGTGGGACAGCCACGAATGGCTGGAGGTATCACACTCTCCCCGTCCCAAAGAACAGCGCATAGACCCGAGTACCGTCCACCGTGACGGGAATGTTGCCTCCGGGAAATCTTAGACCGGCTGAGACTCCCACGGAGGAAACCGCGCCGTTCACGGCGCGGAGGATGTCATCGGGTCGCTCAGAGAGTGGCGGAAGGGTACGTCTTAATGCCCTCCAACCCCATATACAACTATGTCTGTGCAGTTCGACTTCAGCGACAGTGTGGTGCTCGTGACAGGTGTCGGCGGCGCGCTCGGCAGCGCGGTGGCGGAGGCGTTTCTGGACGCTGACGCGACTGTCTGCGGGACAGACGTGGTCGCCGCCGACGACGAGGAGTTCCTGCTCGACGCGCCGGAGCGCATCGATTTCTACAGGGCGGATTTCACCGACGAGTCGGCCGTCGCAGACACCGTCGAGTCTGTGGTTGCCCGACACGGCGGTCTGGACTATCTCGCCAACGTCGCCGGCACGTGGCGGGGTGGTGACCCGGTCCACGAGACAGACATCGGCCTGTTCGACCTGCTGTTCGACGTGAACCTCAAGACCACGTTCCTGGGCGCGAAACACGCCATCCCGCACATCCGCGAGCGCGAGGGTGCGATCGTCAACGTGGCCTCCCGCTCCTCGCTGTCCGGCGGGGAGGGTGACGCGCTCTACCGGGCGAGCAAGGCGGGGGTGCGGTTGCTCACCGAGAGCATCGCCGAGGAGAACTCGGAGGGGCTCCGGGCGAACGCCGTCATGCCGAGTGTCATCGACACGCCGATGAACCGGGAGATGATGCCCGGTGCCGACCACGAGGAGTGGGTCGACCCCGCCGATATCGCCGCGGTCATGCTCGCGCTGTGTAGCGACGCAACCTCGGTCACCAGCGGCGCGGCCGTTCCGGTGTACGGCGAGGCTTAGCTGGGCTCGTCGGCGCTTTTGTCCGAGGACAGGCCCGGAACGCCGTACCAGGCAGCCAGTCCACCGGCGACCAGCAACCCTCCGACGAGCACGCCCAGCCCCACCGCAACCGCCGGGTCCATGCCGGCGATTGTGGCGGGCGTGTCCCCGGCGCTGTCGACGACTTCCACCGGCAGCGTGGCGTTCGAACCCGGGTCGGTGTCTCCTCTGACCAGAAAGGCACTCTGGTCTGTCGCCTCGCCCGGTTCCCCCTCGACGAGAAACTGGGATTCGTTGCCGGCCGTCTCCGGGGCGTCGGACACCGTAGCGTTGTGAACCTCCCAGGTCGTCTCGTTGTTGAAGACGTAGGCGACGTCGTTGTCCGTGACGACGACACCCTCTGCCTCGGTGGCCTCGGTCGTCGGTTCTGTGTAGTTATCGCCGGCCTCCAGACCACCGTCACCTCTCTCGTCGGTACCTATCGTCGTGTCGTCCCCCCCGGTCTCGGGGCTTGGCCCCGTGTCGGCCTCGGCGCCGTTCTGGTTCGGGTCCCCCGACTCCTCCGTGCCCGCGGTGTCGACGACGACTCCCGGGTCACCCCCGCTCTCGGTACCGGAACTCCAGTGTGCGCTCAACCCGGCGATGACACTGGCCGGCACCAGAAGCGTCAGCACCCCAGCAACACGGTTCAGCAGACTCCGGAGTGTGCTCTGTTTGTCCCGGCCGGCAAAGAGCACCAGCGAGTCGTCCTTCGGGGCGTACACCTTCATCTCTGTGCCACGCTCCGAGTACCAGGTGTCGACCACCTCGACGAGCTCCGCATCCTCGAGTTTGCCGAGGTGGTACTGGACGTTCTGCACGGATGTCTCGGTCGTCTCCGCCAGGTCCGAGGCGGTCTGTGGGCTCTGGTGAAGGGAGAGAAAGATACTCCGTGTGGTTCCGGAGGACAGTGCCTCGAACACCTCGTCTGCGGTGTCCTCGTCCAGGTCCACGAGGCGTGGCTCCCGGTCCTCGTCTGGCGTCACTGTATCCCGGAGCGGGAATATGCTACTCATTGCTACCCCGTATCACCCCCACGTGTAAAAGGAACTTGCAGGAACAAACAGCCGTTTTAGCCGAATCATCCCGACAGACGCAGAGACAGAGAGCCATTTTAGCCGGTTCCACGGTGACTGTCCGGCCAGCCTGTTCGAGCGAGAGAGCGCCGCTGTGGTCCGATACAGACACAGATAGCTGTTTGAGCGAGCCACAACGCGCCTGAAGCCGGAACCGTGGAGGAGCGTCTCTCGCGGGGGCCGAACACACCGTCGAGGGGGGCCGGACTCAGACCGCGAGTGACTCGACGACGATTGCAATCAGGACCAGACCGAGGTAGGCGTTCGACGCGTGGAACGCGCGGAACGCAGCCTGCTCGGTCTGCTCGCGGTGGAGACGGACGACCGCCCAGACAAACGCAGCCCCGACTGCAGTGCTGGTGACTGCGGTGAGCCAGGCGAGAGGTGTGAGCCAGATGAGCGCAGTCGTCACAGCGAGGGTCGCGCCGAGCCATCCGAGCACGTGTTTCCGGGTCTCGGTCTCGCCACGGACAACCGGCATCATCGGAAACCCACCCCGCTCGTAATCGTCTTGATAGGCGAGCGCGAGGTTGTAGAAGTGCGACGGGGTCCAGACGAAGATGAGTGTGGCGAGCACCAGACCGGCGACATCGATCCGGCCGGTGACCGCCGCCCAGCCGATGAGCGCCGGTAGCGACCCGGCGGCCCCACCGATGACGGTGTTCTGGACCGTGTTTGGTTTGAGCACCAGCGTGTAGACGACGCTGTAGAAAAGCACCGCGGTCAGTCCGAGTGCCGCGGTCAGCGGATTGACCTGCAGGAACAGGGCGAGCGAGAGCGCTGTCAGCACGACACCGAACGCGAGAGCACGTCGCGCCGGCACGACGTGTTGCACCAGCGGGCGGTCGCTCGTGCGCGACATCTTCTCGTCACGGTCACGCTCGAGGAGGTTGTTGAACGTGCCGCTGGCACCGATGGAGAGCACCCCACCGCCGAGTGTGAGCACGATGGTCTCGACACCCAGCGAGAAGCCGGTTGCGGCGGCGAGGGCCATCGCGGCCGCGGCAACCAGCGACAGGAGCCACATCAACCGCGGTTTCATCAACCGGAAGTAGGCGAACGCTTTTGCCCGGAGTCGCGCGCCGAGTGGTCTGTCTGCCAGCGGGGCTCCGGCCGCGGCCGGCGTCTCCCGGGACTCCTCGGACACCCCATCGGAGGGTGGCCCCAGGTCCGGGTCCGGTGACTCGTCGGGGTCACCGGTTTCGTGTTCGAGTTGCCAGGCGAGGGCCCCGACGAGCGAGCCGAAGATGAGCAGACCCACGAGCAGGTGGAGACCCGGGACAACCGGTCCGGTGGTCGCCAGAAACGCGCCGAAACCGATCTGTAGCGGGTACAGCGCGCCCGCGAGCGCAACCGCGCCGAGCACCCGGCGGGGTGTCTCCGTGCGGAGGACAGTGATGGCTGTCCCGAGCAACACGAGTCCGACGAGTCCGGCCATGACGTGGTGGGCGAGGGCAACCAGCACCACGGGGTCGCCGGCCGCTTCGCCACAGGCCGGCCACGACGAGCACGCGTCGGCCGCGTCAGCCAGCGACGCCGTTGCACCGATGACCACCAGCAGATAGACGCCGAGAGTTGCCCCAACGAGCCACGTCGTCACGTTCCAGCGGCTCCCGGTCGACATACCCGAAGGTTCGTCCCCGCATATTTAGGTAGTGTGTTTCTTCCCGAACCGTGGGACTGCCCCCGACCCGACCGGAACACCGATATCCGCGAGCATAAATCCGAGCGCCCGCTACGACAGACAATGACCGACAGTTCCTGCTCTGGGGTGGACGACACCACACGGCGTCGCCTGCTCCGTGGGGTTGTCGTCACAGGGCTGGTGGCCGGCAGTGCGGGCTGTGCATCCAGTGTCGGGCGGGGGCCCGACGCGCGCGTGGTCTACCACAAGACGGACCCGGAACTCGAGACACTCACCACGAGCAGTGAGATAACCGTGACGGCGCTGGTGGCGAACGTCGGCGACCCGGGGGAGGTGACGGTGATCGCGGAGAGTCGAGAGACTGGCCGCGAGGAGCCCTACAGCACCCGCTCGCTGACACTCGAGATGGAGCGGAACGAACAGCGAGAGATCACCTTCGAGATGGAGGTGCCACAGGCCGTCGACTATCTGGACACCCGCGCAGAGGTCGCATAACAGGGGAGTCACGAGCCTCGGGTGAGCACGGACAGGACGGGTCAGTTCCGCGTGACACAAACGTATTGAGGCTGCCGGCCCACGGTTCGGGTGTGCACGAGTACGACCTCGAACGGTATCTGACGATACGGAGCGCCTACGGCGGGTCGCTCGGCCCGGACGGGACGCTGTCGTTTCTGCTGGACACGACGGGGACAGGACAGGTGTGGACGGTCGACGAACCCGGCGGCTGGCCGACCCAGCGGACCTTCTACGACGAGCCGGTGTCGTTTGCCTCGTTCTCGCCGGAGCGCCGGGAGCTCGCCTTCGGCATGGACGAGGGCGGCAACGAGCGGATGCAGCTGTACCGGCTGGGGATGGACGGCGAGAGACGCGAGCTGACGGCCCGACCGGAGGCGAAACACCGGTGGGGTGGCTGGAGTCACGACGGCGAGCAGTTCGCCTTTGCCTCGAACCGGCGCGACGAGTCGGTCTTCGACGTGTACGTCCAGGGCCGCGACAGCCAGGAGGGTGAACTCGTCTTCGAGGGGGATGGCTGGTTCAGCGTCGGCCCGTGGAGCCCCGACGACGACGCGCTCGTGTTGCACCAGGCTCACTCGAGTTTCGACCACGACCTCTCGGTGCTCGACCTCGGGGACGGCGAGCGGGTCCAGCTCACACCCGAGACCAGCGACGTTCGCTACGGGAGCCCACAGTGGGGGCCGGACGGCGAGTGGCTCTATCTCGTGACCGACGAGGGGGCCGACACGCTGTATCTCGGCCGGATGCACGCCGAGACGGGCGAACTCGAGACGGTCCGCGAGGGTGGTGCCTGGAACGTGGGCGGTGTAGCACTCGACGAGTCGGGGCTGCTCGTCTACTCGCGCAACGTCGACGGCTACACCGACCTGACGGTCGCAGACCTCCAGGACGACGGCTCGCTCCAGGAGCTCCCGACGCCAGACGTGCCCGGCGGCGTCGCGGGCGGTGTCAGCTTCGGTGCCGACGGTGACGCGTTCTCGCTGACCTCGACGGGCCGAACGCTCAACACGAACGTCTCTGTCGTCGACGTGACCGCGCTGCGAGCGGCGGCCGAGGGCCAGGGCGACGGGGCGGACACCGGGGAGGATATCCTGACAGACGCCGTGATGGGAGGCGAGCGGACGGCCGAGGGCCACAGCGACACCGGCCCGGTCGTGCGCTGGACCGACGCCGCGACTGCGGGTATCCCCCGAGAGACGTTCGTCGAACCGGAGCTGGTGCGCTACGAGACGTTCGACGGCCGCGAGATTCCCGCCTTCTTCTCGCGTCCACCGGAGGTACCCGAGGGGGGTGCGCCGGTCATCGTGGACATCCACGGCGGGCCGGAGAGCCAGCGCCGGCCCTCGTTCCGGGGGCTGGGTCAGTACTTTCTCTCGCGGGGGTACGCGCTGCTGGAGCCGAACGTCAGGGGGTCGACCGGCTACGGCCGGGCCTACACCCACCTCGACGACGTCGAGAGGCGGATGGACTCGGTGCGCGACATCGGGGCGGCGCTGGACTGGCTGGAGGCCCGCGATGCGGTCGACCCGGACCGCATCGTCGCGAAAGGCGGCTCCTACGGCGGGTTCATGGTGCTCGCGTCGCTGACTGAGTTTCCCGACCGGTGGGCCGCGGGCGTCGACAGCGTCGGCATCGCCAACTTCGTCACGTTTCTGGAGAACACCGGCGCCTGGCGGCGGGAACTGCGCGAGGCCGAGTACGGGTCGCTGGCGGACGACCGGGAGTTTCTGGAGTCGATCAGCCCCATCAACAACGTCGAGCGCATCGACGCGCCGCTGTTCGTGCTCCACGGCGCGAACGACCCGCGGGTGCCCGTCGGCGAGGCCCGGCAGATTGCCGAGCGGGCCCGCGAGCAGGACCTGCCCGTCGAACTGCTCGTCTTCGAGGACGAGGGCCACGGCATCGCCAAACTCGACAACCGAATCGAGGCGTACACGCGGGTCGTCGAGTTCCTCGACGAACACGTCTGACAGAGAGAACACTGCCGCAGGGCTTTCGTAATGCTTTTTCCGGCGCTCGTCGTCACAACGAACGGGCCGCCTTAGCTCAGACTGGGAGAGCACTCGACTGAAGATCGAGCTGTCCCCCGTTCAAATCGGGGAGGCGGCATACGCCGGACACCCGCGAGACGCGACTTTTTCGAACCATCTCGATACGGCTCGCGAACACGCCGTCGACGGACGCCTGGACTGTCCAGAGAAACCGTGTGAACACCCAGTGGCTGACATCGAGTGCAGACCCGCTCACCGCTGGATTGCGAGCACCGGGGTGTCGCCGTCGCGGATGGTCTGCTCGGTGACACTCCCGAAGAGGAATCGTCCGACGCCCGAGCGGGCCTGTGTGGCCATGACCAGCAGGTCGGCACCCCGGGTGGATGCCTGTTCGAGGATGACCTGCGAGGGGACCCCGGTTTCGACGACCCCCTCGGCGTCGACGCCGGCCTCGTCTGCCTGCCCGACCAGCGACTCGACGTGGGCGCGTCTGTCTTTGCGCTGGTCCTCGACCGCATCGCCGCCCCGGGTCTCCGGTGCTGCACCCCCCGACATCTCGACGACGGCGAGAAACACCAGGTGGGCGTCGTGAGCAGCGGCCTGTGCCACGCCGTGTTCGGCGGCGGTTTCGGCTGCCTCGCTGCCGTCCGTCGGCACGATGATGACGTCGTACACAGTGGCTGTTGTGCACGCAGCGTAATCAATCACCGGCCGGTCAGGCCGTCCGGCGGAGAATCAGCACGATATCGGCGAGCACGTCGAACCCCATCGGGATAACGTGGAGCAGTCCGCCGACGAGAAACAGTCTGGTCGGGTACAGCTCTGTGGTCGGGAACCACGGCGAGAGGATGAGAAGACAGGTGAGACCGCCGAGTCCGTAGACGACCCGCTCGCTCTTGCGGATCTGGGGGTTCGACCAGTTGTAGAGCGCGGTTGCGAGATACCCCACACCGAGCGCGAGAAACCATGGTTGCCAGTAGCCGGAGCCGAGCGTGTCGCCGAGAACGGGTACGTCGGCCACCGGGCCGGGAAACCAGCCGGCGAGCGTGGCGACGTTGACCGTGACCGCCGAGACGTTCAGTCCGGCCCAGACCAGCCAGATTCGGTTGCGCCGCACTGTCGGCGCGGTGTACGCCACGCCGACAGCAACGAGGATTGCGATGAGCACGACCCACAGCGCGACGATACTCTCGTAGAAGCCAAACGGGGCCAGCGAGGGGTTCTCCACCAGCAGCCAGGACAGTGACCAGCCGACGATGCCCTCGACAGCCCCGACTACGAGGAGGCCGTCGCCGGGCAACGGCGGCGACAGCAACCGCCGGGTGTACCCCGAGAGGATAGTGACCCGGTCACCGGCCAGCACCTTCGAGAGGTATTCGGATGCCACAGGCCCGTTTGGGACGAGGGGGACTTAACCAGTCGGGAAGAAACCAGTCACGGCCCCCGCGATGTGACAGATTCAAGCCCGAACGCCGGAAACACCAGCCATGCAGCTAGCACCTGACCTGGAGGGACGGACAGCACTGGTGACCGGCAGCGCGAAACGGGTCGGTCGTGAACTTCTGTTGACACTCGCGGCCTGTGGGGCGGACGTCGCCGTTCACTACAGGGAGAGCGCCGACGCGGCCGAATCGACGGCGGCGGCGGCCCGCGAGTACGGCGTCGACGCCACGACAGTCTGCGGGGACGTCACCGACCCCGATGCCGTCGACGGCCTGTTCGACGCCGCCGAAACCGAACTCGGAACCGTCGACGTGCTGGTCAACAACGTCGGCAACTTCGACGCTCGCCACTGGGAGTCGATCGAGTGGGCGTCCTGGCGCGACACCGTCGAGAGCACGTTCTACGGGACGGTGCTGTGCTCGCGGCGGGCGCTCGACGGGATGCGCGAGAACGACTGGGGCCGCATCGTCAACATCGGCTTTGCCGACTGCGACCGCCGGCACGCCCATCCGGTGAACTTCCCGTACTTTGTCGGCAAGACCGGTGTCCTGATGTTTACGCGGATGCTCGCGGCCGACACGCAGGACGACGGGGTCACGGTCAACGCAATCTCGCCGTTCGCCGTCGAGAACACCGTCTCCGACGTCTCCTCGTTCCCGCGGGGACGCGCGGCGTCGTTCGACGATGTCGCGGCACCGATGCTGTTTTTTCTCGGCGCTGGGGGGAGCTACGTCAGCGGACAGAACATCGCCGTCGACGGCGGACGACTGCCCGAACGCTGAGTTGGCGCTGTGCCCACGACAGGCCGGCGTTCAGTCGGGAGCGCAGGCCACTCTCATCGCGGATGCGTTCCAGTACAGATAAGACAACCCGCGGGTTTAGCTATGTCATGGACCCGAAGGCGTTTTTCGTGGAGGACCGCGCGAACCTGCTTGCGGGGGTGCTGGCGGTCGGTCTGCTCTGTGCGGGCGGCATCGCACTCCTCCGGGAGCAGGGCGTCGCCACCGTGTTCCTGATGCTCGGCGGTTTCAGCTCGCTGATGTTTCTGGAGTACAGGCGCGCCACCGGCGCCGGGTAGGGCCGGTGGGTCACTCGTCGGCCGCCTCGATATCGATTCTGTCGGGGTCGAGTGCGAGTCGGAACGTCGGGACCACCCGCTGGGTCCGCTCGACGAGTCCACGGTCGACGAGCGCGTGGAGCGAGGACCGCACCGCGTCGACATCCGGGTCGTGGCCTGTCGCCTGGATGTCGTGAAGCGTCGCAACCACGCTCTGTGACTCCTCGTCCGGCCCGGGCAGCGCGGCGATCACCCGCCGTTCGAGGGGGGACCCGGAGACGGTCCGGGTGTCGCTCACGTCACCGTCACCCAGTAGCGCCTCGGCCTCCGGCGTCGCACAGATGAGGCTGTCGGCGTTGCGGTAGTAGTACTCGTCCAGTTCCGACTCGAGATAGCCGTGCACCTCGCTGCCGCTGTCGAACCCCCACCGCTCCTGCAGTTCGCCGTTTTTTGTTGGCTGTAGCGCCACGATGTCGGCCAGTCGCTCGCGCGCCTCCTCCGGGAGCGTCATCGGTGGTGTCTACCGGCAGGGACCTAATCCGCGTTGTGGTTCGAGCCAGCGGTTCTCGCGGTCGATTCGTCTCCTGTGCGGAGACGGTTCCAACTCCTTAGACCTGTTTCGAGTATTTAAATCGATGTAGTCACGTAGATGGCAATCCACATATAGCCCGGGAATCAAACACCGGACATGAGCACGTCCCACGTAATCGTCGGCGACGGTATTGCGGGCAGTTCCGCCGCCGAGACGGTCCGGGAGACAGACCCCGAAGCGGACGTTACGGTAATCACCGACGAGGGGGAGGCACTGTACAACCGCATCCTCATAAAGGAGTTCGCGAAGGGCAAACTCCCGGAGGCACCGATCTCGATACACGAACCGGGCTGGTACGAGGAGCGGGACATCGACCTCCAGTTGAACACGTACGTCACGAGTGTCGACGCCGACGCCAACAAGCTCCACACACACGACGGGGACACCTACGAGTACGACAAGTTGCTCGTGGCGACGGG
>JAQCNG010000013.1 GCA_028275145.1 Halovenus sp.
ACAGCAGCAGGGTCGTCACCGGTTACCTTCACCCGCCCCGGGTGGTCGTCTTTCCGGGGATAGCTGCCCACGGCGACATCGAACCTGTCACCGGCGGTGGTAACCGCCGCCACCAGCGCGCCCTCGGGAGCAGGTGTGTGAATCGTCTCTGTCGTCCTGGTGCCGTCGAACTCGTCGGCGACCGTGTCGAACATCGCCCGTAACTCCTCGGGAATCCCGGGCAGCACGTAGACGTCGTCGAGCACACACCCGGCGGCGAAGCTCTCGTCGGTCAGCAGTGGCTCCGCACCCTCGGGAACAGACGCCCACGCATCCAGGTCGATATCCACGTCGTACCGGGACACCATCTCGGGGTTGTTCGCGGCGAACTGCTCGGCCTTTGCTTCGAGTCGCGCCCGGACATCGTCGGGAACAACGAGCGCGCGGTCGAACGCCTGTGCGACCCCCGCCTTTGTCACGTCGTCCGGGGTGCCGCCGATGCCACCGGTCACGATGACCGCGTCGAACGAGTCGTGGTACCGGGCGACCGCATCGGCGATGACTGACCTGTCGTCGGGCACGGTCAGGACACGCGTGACCGTGGCACCTGCTGCTGTGAGCTGGCGACCCAGCCACGAGGCGTTCGTGTTCTCCGTGTCTCCGGCCAGCAGTTCGTCACCGACGGTGAGCAGTGCGACCTCCATCTGTTCGTAGGTGGGCTCTGACGGCGTTAAGGGTTTGCGTGCGCGTGCCGGGCCGTGCCGAATCGTGTGTGATGTCCTGACCCGGTCCGATGCAGGTTTCAGTCCTCACCACCAACGTACTACTGTGCCAGCAGTACAGTTTTTTCTCTGTAACGGGTGCGGGACGGTCTACGCGGATATCGAGAAGCCACCGGCGTGTCACCGCTGTGAGAGCAAACGCATCGAACAGCTCCGGGCAGAGGACCAGGCGTTCAATTACTTCACCGGAACCGAATAGTAACGGAGAGCGGTCGGTGGACTCAGGCCCACCCCGGGTCGCGGTGCCGAACAGGTCACGCGCCGGCAGAGAGTCGGGTCCGGTGTGCTCCGTCAGTAGACTGCCTCGGTGGCCCCGGGATTCGGTGGGAGGCCTGTCGATATACCGGTGCCGGGGGGCGTCAGTTATTATTGTACCTGTCCCCTTACACTGGTATGGCTATCCTCGTCGCAGTCACCGACGACGGCCGGTTCGAGGCGGTCCTCGACGTGGCGGTCCGACTGGCCAGCGGGTTGAACCAAGAGCTGTGTGTGACCCACATAACCGAGACACCGAGTGCATCGAGTGAGGAGCGAGCATTTCGTGACGACATCCAGGCGGTTCTCTCGGAGGCAACGGTACCGGTCGAGATTACTCTCGAACATCTCGACCGGGACGGACTCCGCTCGGGGTCCACAATCGGCAAGCAGCTCCTCGAACTCGCGGCGGGTGTCGACGTCGACCACATCGTGCTCGGGCACCGTTCGAAAAACCGGATGACAGCGATGCGCGAGGGACACACGAGCGCTGTTGTTGCCCGGGAGGCAGAGGTTCCGGTAACGGTTGTCCCCGAAGGGGTCGACTCGTGATTGCGCCACCGGTTCGTTCGCAACCGCACTGAGTGTGGCAGTATCCGGGTGTCGGGTTGTGGGCGACAGCGGGCCCGTCACCGTACCCTGGGTTCGGCGTGTCCGGCCTGGCCCGTTCGACCGTGTCGCTCGAGTGCCTCCGTGAGCAGTTTCGACTGTGCTTTCCGGAGATGTTCGAGAAACGTCGCGCGACTGATGTCGAGTTTTCCTGCGACCGTCTCGCTGTCGGCGTCGCGTGGCCACTCGAAGTACCCCTCATCGAGTGCACACTCCAGTACCTCGAACTGGCGGTCGGTCAGCGTGCGTGTCGACCCGTGGAACTTCGACACCTTTCCCAGCGCGACGTCACCGATCTGTTTGAACTCGTCGATCATCGCCCTGAGGTCCTCCCTGCGGAAAAACAGAACCGTGTACTCGCGTCGGTCCGCGGTGATGACGCTGCGCCGGCGCAAAATCCCGTGGTTCAGGTCGACGGCCGCGTACGCCCCGCAGGAGTCTTTCGTGACGAGATAGCGCTCCTCGTCGAGTTGCTCGAACTGGCTCACCTGCTCCGAGGCGGTGAAAAAGTCGGCAACCTCCGCCGCGCAGTGCTCGAGTTCGATGACGAAGGTGACGCGGTGGTCGTGTAACTCCTCGATTATCGTGTCGAACGACACGTCGAACGTCTCGGCAAACTCCGAGAGCACACAGTCTTTGTGCTGATGCAGATGGATTGTGGCCTGGAACATCCGAGTGTATCCGACTATGGGCGGGACTCTCAATAAGCGTTGTTCACACGCTGCTGTCGTCACCGCGGGCGAGTGGAGTCGGCGTCTCCGGCCCACGGTCGGCGAGCGCGCGTGCCGTGCGGGGCCTCGTTCGTGGCGCGGGTGTCGCTCAGGAGAGAACCTCCTCGCGTGCGAGTGCGAGCGCCCCGTCGAGTCGGACAGGCCCGTTTGCCGCGAGCACAGTCAGGAACTCCTCGACAGTCTCCTCGTCCGGTTCGACACCCAGGCGTTCGAGGAGTTGACGCGCGCCGCTCGTCCCGGTCGCCGACCCAAACAGCAGTCGCCGCTCGCCGCCGAACCGCTCCGGGTCGAACGGTTCCAGTGTGGCGGTGTCCGAGAGCATCGCCGCGGTGTGGATACTCGACTCGTGTTCGGAGATCTGCTCGCCGAGGACGGCCTTCCGGTCGTCGTACGTCTCGCCGATGGTATCGAGAACCTCCCGACAGACCGGGACCAGATTGCCCGTCTCGATACCGAGGTCGTCGTCGTCGTCGACGGCACAGGCGACGACAACCTCCTCGAGTGAACTGTTGCCGGCGCGCTCGCCGAGTGACGCGACGCTGACGTCTGCCTTGCCGACGCCGGCGTGGTAGGCGGCGAGGGCGTTCGCGGTCCCACAGCCCATATCGTCGTGAAAGTGGACGCCGACACGGTCGAGGTCGATATCGGCCGCCAGAGCGTCGAGGTGGGTCCGGACGCTCCGTGGCGTCCGGGCACCGACGGAGTCGGCCAGGTTGATGTACGGCACGTCCGGCACCGTCTCGAACACCTCCACGAGGTGGCCGGGGTCGGTCCGGAAGGCGTCGGCGAGCGTGACGTGCGGTGTCACACCCCGGTCGGTGATGTGCGCGACGGTGTCGGCGAGCATCGCCAGCATCTCCGCGCGTGAACTCCCGAGGAGGTGTGTGAGGTGGCGCTCCGAGACGGGGACGAACGTCTCCACGACGTCCGCACCGGCATCAACCGCCGCATCCACGTCCCGCTCGAGTGCGCGAGCGAGCGCGACCACCTCCGCGTCGAGTTCGGCCGCGAGCGTCTCGATTACCTGCCGGTCCTTTGCTCCGGTCGCGGGAAACCCTGGCTGGACGAACGGGAGCCCCAACTCGTCGAGCAGTCGTCCGGCCGTGATCTTCTGGTCGGCGGTGTAGTCGCCGCCGGGCATCTGGTCACCCTCCCGGAGAGTGACGTCGTTCAGTTGCATCTACACGACCCCGTCGGCCCGCAACTCGGCGAGTTCCTCGTCGGAGAGTCCGAGTTCGCCCTGGTAGACAGCCTCGTTGTGTTCCCCGTGTCGGGGTCCGAGAAACTCCACCTCACCGGGGGTGCGCGAGAACTTCGGCACCGTGCGGAAGGTCCTGACGGTCCCGACGTCCGGGTCGTCGACCTCGACGAAACTGTTCCGGGCCTGGAACTGCTCGTCGTCGAAGATGTCGCTCATGTCGTTGACCGGGCCGACGATGGCGTCGTTTGCCTCGAGAATCTCGATTGCCTCGTCGGTGGTGTGTTGTCTGGTCCACTCCTCGATCTCCGTGTTGAGCGGCGCCGCGTTCTCGACGCGGCTGGCGTTGTCCACGAACCGCTCGTCCTCGATCAGCCACTCCTTGTCGATTGTCTCGGCCACCCGCTCGAAGATCTTCTGGTTCGAGGCCGACATGGTGATGTAGCCGTCGGCGGTCTCGTAGATGTTCCGCGGGGCGGTGCTGGGGTGCTGGTTGCCCGTC
>JAQCNG010000014.1 GCA_028275145.1 Halovenus sp.
CTCGCCGCCTCGGCCATCGGGAGCACCTCGTAGCCCTCCATGTGGGCCTCCAGCGCGAGTCGGGGGTCGACCTCGGTGACCACGACGTGGGCGTTCTGGCCCGATGCCTTTCGGGCAACACCTCTCCCGCAGTAGCCGAAGCCGGCGACGACCACCGTCTTGCCGGCGTAGGAGAGGTTGGTGGTCATCGCGATCGAGGAGAGCGCGGACTCGCCCGTGCCGTGGACGTTGTCGAACAGGCGCTTCATCGGTGTGTCGTTGACCGCGATAACGGGGTACTCCAGCGCGTCGTCGTCGGCCATGGCGCGCAGTCGGTGGACACCGGTCGTTGTCTCCTCGGTGCCGCCGACGATGTCGTCGAGAAGTTCGGGGTGGTCCTCGTGGATAGTAAAGACGAGGTCACCACCGTCGTCGACGGTGATAGTCGGCTCGTGGTCGACGACAGCCTCGATGGCGCCGTAGTACTCCTCGTCGTCGACACCGTGTGCAGCGTAGGAGGTGACACCGTCGACGGCATCGAGCGCGGCGCTCACGTCGTCGTGTGTCGAGAGGGGGTTACAGCCGGTGATGGCCACCTCTGCGCCACCTGTGGCGAGCAGTTCGACGAGCGCCGCCGTTTTTGCCTCGACGTGCATCGCCATGCCGATGCGTTCGCCGGCGAGCGGTTGTTCGTCCTCGAAGCGCTCGCGCAACGCGCCGAGAATCGGCATGTGCTGGTGGGCCCAGTCTATCTTCCGTCGTCCCTCGCGTCGGTCGGCGTCGAGTCGCTTGCCGACCGGAGCTGGTAGAGATGCAGCCATACATAGTTGTAGGCTGGCGGGCGGAAAACACTACCGGACGCGGGATACAGTCCGGTCTGTCACGGGTGAACACACGACCCGACAGTCGCCGGAGAGCGGGCTACTGCCCCGGCGGAGACACCGGCCACCAGCCCGCGAGCGAGAGTACTGACCACCGAGCAACAGTGAAAGTCGGGTCGCTTCGTCGCCTCGCGCACACGCGAG
Organism: Halovenus sp.; assembly: GCA_028275145.1. GTDB lineage: Archaea > Halobacteriota > Halobacteria > Halobacteriales > Haloarculaceae > Halovenus. The sequence continues at coordinate 1,005 of JAQCNG010000014.1, forward strand.
GACAAGATTCACCTGTCTCACGACCGTACAAGATATATGGACGAGGAACCGCGATTCTCGCGACGTCGACTGCTGGCGGGGGCAGCAACGGGGCTGTCGGCAGCCGTCGCGGGGTGTGCGCTGGGAGCGCCACAGAGCCGCGAGGAATCACCGTCAGGGTCGGACAGTTTTCCGGACGAGTTCGACAGACCGGGAGAGAACCCCGGCCAGCCGGAGGCAAACGGCGGACTGAGCGACGTGTACGAGGAGGTGGTCGACTCGGTATCGGCGGTTCGCATCGAAACCGGGGAGGGAACCGCCGGCGGGACAGCCTGGGTCTACGACGACTCCGAAAACTACCTCGTGACGAACGAACACGTCGTGCGGGACGCCGACGACCCGTTTATCTGGTTTAACGAGAACGGCTGGCGTGAGGCTGCCGTGGTCGGAAAGGACTTCTACAGCGACCTGGCTGTCGTCGAGGTGCTCGACGGGATGCCCGAGACTGCGACGGAGTTGCCGTTCGTCGAGGAGCCGGTGCCGGTCGGCACGGAGGTAGTCGTCATCGGCAACCCGTTCAGGCTGACGGGTTCGTTCACCACCGGTGTCGTCAGCGGACGCAACCGAAACATCGACCTCAGCGACCGGGCCTTCTCGATTGCCGACGGCATCCAGACCGACGCAGCGGTCAACTCGGGCAACAGCGGTGGCCCGCTGCTGACACCTGACCAGCGGGTCGCGGGCGTTATCAACTCCGGCATCGTGCAGGGCAACAACGTCGGGTTCGCAATCTCGGCACGGATGGCCCGCGAGGTGATTCCAAAGCTCATCGAGGACGGCGAGTACAGACACTCCCGGATGGGTGTGCTTCTCCGCGACGTGACACCCAGCATCATCGAGGCCAACAACCTCTCGAAAACCTGGGGTGTCTACGTCGCCAGGGCACAGGAGGGGACGGCGGCCGACGGTGTCCTGCAGGGCTCCGAGGAGGAGGAGCGGACTGTCAGAGGCCGTCCGGTCGAGATCGGCGGCGACGTCATCATCGAACTGTCGAACGACGGTGTCACCTGGGCGACACCCACCACAGAGCGCCTCTCGGCGTTTCTCGCACTCCACACGCGACCCGGGGACACCATCGACGTCACGGTGTTGCGCAACGGCAGGGAACAGACCGTCGAGCTCACGCTCACCAGTCGCGAGGGAGTCGCCGAACGGTGACAGTGTGTCGGGCGGCGAGAAAAACGCTCTTAAACGTGGGCTGGATACGTACGGACGCCCGGTTGCGAGGCGGACGGCTCTCCGTCGGACGACAGGGCACGAGCGAGGCGCGCCGGTGGTCTAGTGGTAGGACATGAGCTTCCCAAGCTCATAGCCCGGGTTCAATTCCCGGCCGGCGCATCCTGGGCCGAACGACCCGTGAGCCGCGGGTGTACGACGAGGGGATTGAACGAGACCAGACGGGCAGCGAAGCGAGCACGTCTGGCCGTAGTTCAATTCCCGGCCGGCGCATAGGGAGACGCGACCAGGGGGGGCGTCTCCGGAAGCGAGCGGCGAGGCCACAGACCAGCGGGGTCCGGGCAGGCCCGAGAGACAGACGGAGAGCAACGCGAACCGCGGGTCGGTCTACCCGCTCTGGTCGGGGAGAGTATCGACAGTGTCACGCAGATTGTCCAGGGCGTGGTCGACAGACGTCGTCAGATTTCGTTGCACCAGTGTTTCGACGTGTGTCAGCAGAACGAACATCCGCGCCACATCGCTGGAGGGGAGCGCATCGAGTCCGCTCAGCAACTGGTCGGTGATGGGCACCTGTATCGGGGTGTCGTCCACGATATCTCGGACGAGGCGTTCCTGCTCTGGGCGCTCGGCCGCCAGGCAGTTCCGTATCTCCGAGTGTCGACTGGGCGGCACTGTCTCGTCGACGGGAACCGAACAGATTGTCCGTTGATACCACTCGAGCGCGTCGAGAGCAGCCCCGAGATGCGCCTCGTCGGAGTGGGGTGTCTCCTCGTAGAACCGCTCGAGCGCTGTCTCGATTCGGCTCTCCCGCTCGACGGCGAGTTCTCGGAGATGTTCGGGCGCGTCCGACTCGAGGAAGTACGTCAGAAACTCCTGTGTGGTGTTGAACTCTTCCGGACTCTTTTCAACGTAAGCGAGTGGGAGACTCGCAACGTCGTTGTGGATATCCTGGGGGAGGTCCTCGATGTCGTCGATAACTGTAAGAACAAACAGCGTTTCCTCCGAGGAGACTCGAATCGCCTCGAGTGACGACGAGTAGGGTCCCGACTCGACGACTGTGAGCGGAAGCTCTCCCCAGGTGACACCCCGCTCCTCGGTTCGTGAGACCAACTCCTCGGGTCCGGGATTCGTCGGGGAGACGGCCTCCTCCCGGAGCTGTCCCGACCCGATTTCGCGGAGTTTCGTGGTTATCCGCTCGACGTCGTACTCGTCGGGGAGCGAGCGGAGTTCCTCCATCAGGTGGGTGAACACGATGTCACCACCAGTTACATGACTGTTCAGGAACTCCTTTCTGTCGCTGTCCCGGGTGTCGATCTCGTCGATTGCGTCGTCGTGTACACTGCTGGCGATAAACGCGTAGGTGGGAATCAGTGCCGTCGTTTCGGCGGTCGCTCTGTTCTCCGAGTCGAGCGCAGTCAGATAGTACGGTATCAGCCCGAACGTTCCGCCCTGATTCAGATACTGCCGGAGAGTGCTCTGTCTCTCCCGGGGAATGGCGTCGAAGAGGTCCGCTAACATCGGTTTTATATCGCTGTCAGTGCTCGCGTCTGCCATTTTGTAACTCACATATCTGTTGTGGATTCAAAAAGATTGTTACCCGGTTATGTTGAGAGTGTCACAGTGTATATAACTTGGGCGTGCGGTGGTTCGGCAACTCCGGCGAGCAGGCGGTCAGATACACAACAGAGACGCGCTACACAGGCAGAGTGGCGAGCAAAGCACGACCCAGAGAGGTCGAACGGACCCGAGAGTGTCTGTCAGCTGGGCGAGAGCGTGACCACAGTTGCGTGAACACAAGATGGTAACTGTGGCGTCCACTACACGGGCGTATGACCGACTGGACAGAGGAGTATGCACGGACTGACAGTCTGGACGAGAGGTACAGACTGTTGCGCGAGGAGCTCACACGCCTGCGGGAACACGGACGGGAGACCGACCGGTTCGACCCAGATACGGTTGCCGACACGGTCCGGGAACTGAACGAGGAGGTCGACGGCGACCTGGTCGTGTTCGTGGCGAACGACTTCGGACTGCCCGTTGCCTACCGGCCGGCCGGAACCGGGTTCTGGGTGCAGGATGCCGTTCGGCAGTCCATCCTCGAGGAGAAGTACGACGATTCACAGCCACACCTCGACAAACTGCGACAGGTCATTCTCGAGCGTCACGCCGGCGTGCACAAGGCCATCGTGGCGGAGGTAGACGGGAGTTCGCTCCGATATCACCTCCCCGAGGGCTCGAACGAGTCGACGAACTTCGTCACCGTACGGGAGATGGTCGGACTGGTCGATTACACCACAAACAGCGACCAGAGAGAGGGACTCTCGGGGACGTACTGACCGGCCCGTGACCACAGAGAGCGGACCCAGACCGAGGGGACACACGCGAACCCCGACATTAATGTACACCCCCTGCGACACTCTAGCCACGGATGGTCGAAATACCTGATTCACTACGGAGTCTGTTCACCGCGCGGGTTGAGGAACGCGGCGGTCGATATCTCATCGAGGTTCCCAAATCAGAGGTCGAACACGAGGCGGCGCTTCCAGGGGAGACGTACCGCGTCGCAATCCTGCCGACGCCGGAGCAGGCCACGGGGTCGACGGAGACGTCCTCGTCAGAACAGGAGCACGACAGCGGTCCGCCGGACCCGCCGGTCGACGAGGGCGAGGTCCGGGACGTCACAATCGAGTCGGTCGGCGACCAGGGTGACGGCATCGCCAAGGTCGAGCGTGGCTACGTTGTTATCGTTCCGGATGCGAGACCCGGCGACCAACCGACAGTCGAGATAGAGCAGGTAAAGGAGAACGTCGCCTTCGCGCGCGTCATCGACGGTCCTCGCCGGTAACGACGGTCCTCGCCGGAGGGCGTCGGCGACCCCGAGTTTCTTTCTCTACAATCGTCAGTCCCACTGCACGCCGGGGTTGGTGACAGCACCGTTTGCGGCGGAGCCGAAATCCCGCGTGTACTTTGCGAGCACGCCCGAGTCGTACGGCGGGTCGGGGTCCTCACGCTCGTCGAGTCGCCGCGCCAGTTCCGCGTCGGAGCAGTCGACAGCGAGCGTCCGGTCGGGGATATCGACCGTGACAGTGTCGCCGTCCTCCAGGGCGGCGATGGGGCCGCCGACGTATGCCTCGGGGGCGACGTGGCCGACCATCGGCCCGCGTGTCGCTCCCGAGAACCGCCCGTCGGTGAGCAGAGCAACGTCGTCCTCGTGGCCCTGGCCGACCACGGCGGCGGTCACCCCGAGCATCTCGCGCATCCCCGGCCCGCCACGGGGCCCCTCGTTGCGGATGACGACGACGTCACCGCTCTCGATGCCCCCCTCCTGGACGTAGGCCATCGCCGCCTCCTCGCTCTCGAAGACCCGCGCCGGCCCCTCGTGGTAGAAGTTGTCCTCACCCGTCACCTTCAGCACCGCACCCCCGGGCGCGAGGTTGCCCGTGAGAATCTTGATCGCTCCCTCCTCCTGTTTGGGGTCGTCGACGGTGTAGAGCCACTCCTCGTCGATTTCGTCGTCGGGTGGGAGGTGGCCCTCGGCCTCGAGGTGGTCGAGCTCCTCCGCGAGCGTCCGGCCGGTAACCGTGAGCGCGTCGCCGTGTAGCAGTCCACCCGCGAGTAGTCGGCGGAGCACGACCGGGACCCCGCCCACCTCGTGGAGGTCGTTCATCACGCGCTGGCCGCCCGGTTGGAGGTCGGCAATCTTTGGGGTGCGCCGGCTTATCTCGTCGAACGCCTCGATGCTGAGGTCGACGCCGGCCTCGGCGGCGAGCGCGAGCAGGTGGAGCACACCGTTTGTCGACCCGCCGATGGCGACCTGCAGGGCGATTGCGTTCTCGAAGGACGCCCGGGAGAGGAAATCGGAGGGGCAACGGCCCTGCTGGACCGCCTCGACGGCGAGTTCCCCCGCCCGGCGGGCCTCCTCGTAGCGACGCTCGTCCTCGGCGGGGGGTGAGGCGCTGCCCAGCGGAGCAAAGCCGAGCGCCTCGCTGATGGAGGCCATCGTGTTGGCGGTGAACATCCCGCCACACGACCCCGCGCCGGGGCAGGCCGACCGCTCCATCTCGTCGAGTTCGGCCGCGCTCATCTCGCCCTGTGCGACCGCACCCACCCCCTCGAAGACGTTCTGAATCGTTATCTCCCGGCCCCCGTGCTCGCCGGGCATGATAGACCCACCGTACAGAAAGACCGAGGGCAGGTCCGTCCGGATGGCCGCCATCATCATCCCCGGCATGTTCTTGTCACAGCCACCGATGGTGACCAGTCCGTCGACACGCTCGCCAAAGGCCACGAGTTCGACCGAGTCGGCGATTATCTCGCGGGAGATGAGCGACGCGCGCATCCCCTCGGTCCCCATCGAGATGGCGTCGGAGATGGTGATGGTGCCGAACTCGATTGGCATCCCACCGCCCGTGTCGATTGCCTCGTGGGCCGCGCCGGCAACGTC